>NZ_RXHQ01000003.1 GCF_004138105.1 Xylanivirga thermophila
CGTAACAATGCTCACCGTTTATATCTCTATGGTTAAAAACCTCCAAAATAGTCTTACTAAAATCTTAAAGGCAATTCACCAATTAATTGACGATGACTTGTCAAAGGATGTGCCTGTAATATCCCCGGCTCTTGAACTTCTTCAAAGTATCCCTGGCATAGGCTTTCTTACAGCTGCTACTATCATTGCTGAGATCGGTGATTTCACAGCTTTCTCGAAACCAAAAAAACTAGTTGCATACTTTGGAATTGACCCTTCAGTGATACAGTCTGGAGAGTTCACCGGTACCCGTAACAAGATGTCTAAAAGGGGCTCAAGGCTGCTTAGGAGGGTGCTCTATACTACAGCTCTTGCCAATATCCGAACTAAACGCAACAACGAGCCATGTAATCCTGTACTGATGGATTTCTATAAGAGAAAGTCACAGAGCAAGCCTAAAAAAGTAGCTTTAGGAGCAGTTATGCATAAACTCGTTTATATCATCTTTGCTGTTCTTAGGGATAGAAAGCCTTTTGAACTACGTACTCCCGAAGAACATGCTAAAATGCTTACAAGAAAGCATACTGCAGCTTAGCAATATTTGTATTTGATATTTAGTTTTCAAAGTTCATTTAACTTATCTTGACCGGCTATTTAAAATCAACAATCTCTAGGTGGTCTTGCTGGCATGCTATTTTTTGATCTCTTAGTGCAAGAACCCTCCGAGAAACTTTCAAAATTATTTTATAAAAGTACTTGACTTTAATTAGCTGGTCTAATTATTCAATGAAAGTTTTACTTTGTCTTTAACCTGGGGAACAACCAAGGTGATTATTACTAAAACCGATGTAAGCAATTTTAAATCGGTACTGTTTAATCCAAGTCTTAAAGCGATTGTAATGCACATCCTGTATACGAATGATCCCAATATTATTGAAAAAGTAATAGTGGATAATTTGGTACCTCCAATGAGCATTTCACCTATTATAACCGATGCCAATCCGGCTACTATAGTTCCTAAACCCATTCCAATGTCTGCAAAACCCTGATACTGTGCAACTAATGCACCGGATAGGGCAATTAGCCCATTGGATAGGCCAAGACCTAATATCTTCATAAGTTCTGTATTGACTCCCAAACTCCTTATCATCTGGGCATTGTTGCCGGTGGCTCTCAGGGCCAATCCCAGTTTAGTGGACAAAAACCAGTCCATTATAAACTTTAGGGCAAAGACCAATATGATGAACAGGAATAAATACATGTACTTACTGTCTATACCCATATTTTCAATAGGGGAGAACACATTTTTCTGATCTAACAGACCTATATTGGATTTACCCATTATACGAAGATTAACGGAGTATAGGGCTGTCATTGTAAGTATGCCTGATAAAAGTTCATTTATATTTCCTTTGGTATTTAGAATGCCTGTTATACATCCGGCTATACATCCGCATCCAAAGGCTATAATCGTAGCTAGCCAGGGATCTGTTCCTTTTGTAATAAGAATTGCAGCTACTGCGCCGCCTAGGGGGAAGCTCCCATCTACAGTTAAATCGGAGAACTTTAGAACTCTAAAAGTAATATATACGCCCATAGCCATAATGCTAAAGGCAAGACCTTGTTCTATAGAAGGCATGAAAATTTCACTCCACATATTATATCACCTCAATATTTCTGCATCGTTCATTATTTCATCTGGTAACTCTATACCTAAGCTTCTCAGTGTCTTTTGATTTACTGCAATGGTTAATTTATCAGACATCTGAATGGACATATTGCCGGGCTTTGAACCTTTCAATATATCAATGGCCATTTTCCCGGTTTGTCTTCCAAGATCATAATAATCTATTCCCTTTGTAAATAGAGCTCCACCTTCTACATGTGCTTTTTCCGCACCTATATGTGGTATCTTATTATCCATGGCCACCTTGGCAACGGCATTTATGGATGATGCTACGGTATTATCTGTAGGGGTATATATAATATCTACTCTACCGACCAAAGACTGGGCAGCTTGATTTACTTCGCTTGAGTTTGTTACAGTTGCCTCTATTATTTCAAGTCCAAGTTCCTTTGCTGATTTTTTTGCAAGGTCTACCTGGATAAGTGAATTTGCTTCACCTGCATTATAGAGCATACCTATCTTTCTGGCGCTTGGAAATGTATTGTGAATTATTTCCATTTGTTCTTTTACAGGAGTTAAATCACTAGTTCCTGTGATATTACCTCCTGGATTATCCATTGATTTTACCAGTTTACAATCTACAGGATCGGTAACTGCCGTTATTAATATGGGCTTATCTTTAATAGTATTAGCCATAGCCTGTGCTGTATTTGTAGCTATAGCAAAGACCATATCTAGATTTTTTGAATCAAATTGTTTTGCGATGGTATTTAAATTGGCGGGTTCGCCTTGGGCGTTTTGAATATATAGCTTTATATTTTTGCCATCTTCATACCCATTTTCTCTTAACTCGTCTATAAAACCTTCTTTTGCAGAATCAAGGGCAGGGTGCTCCACAATTTGAGCTATACCAATTTTTAATACATCATCTGACGAACTGCTTGGATTGCTAGAGCATGCCATAAGGCTGCATAAAATTGTAAGTGAAATTAAAAATGACAATAACCGTTTTACCATACTACTTTTCCTCCTTTTTTGGGAAGAATGCTAGGCACAAAAAAAGCACCCAGTAAGAGCGCTATCATACTCCTACCATTCTACCATGCTACACAATATAATATTTATATTATATATAATATCGTTAAATTGTCAAAAGGTCAATCTATAAACTGTATGAAACTTTTTTACGTTTTTTTAAAAAATATATTGAAACTTTTTTACGTACGTGCTATAATAAAAATGCAAACATTCCATATATAGAAAAGGGATGAATAAATGTGAGAGATATCATTTTTAACATTAATGAGTTAAAGGATACATTTACACCCTCAGAATCAAAAATAGCCCAGTATATATTAGAATATCCACAGCAAGTAACAAATCTTACTATTAATGAATTAGCGAGGGTATGTAATACAAGTGAAGCAAGTGTCGTGAGATTCTGTAAGACATTAAATTTAAAAGGATTTCAGGACTTAAAAGTTAAGATAGCAGCTTCTATTGCTATCAAACATAAAGAACTTGATGGGGGCATAAGCAAGGATGATTCGCTATCTACAATTGTACAAAAGATTGGGAATTTTAATAAACAGGCGATAGAGCAGGCATCATCTGTACTTGATTTAAATGCACTAGAAGAGGCTGTAGAAGTATTGTCAAATGCCAGGAGAATAGATTTTAGTGGGCTAGGGGCATCGGGTATAGTAGCTTATGATGCTATGACAAAATTTATGAGAATCAATGTACCATGTAATTATTACAGCGACAGTCATCTGCAGCTGACATCTGCAGCAAATTTGACAAGGGATGATGTAGCGGTAGGAATTTCCTATTCAGGCAATACGCGTGAAGTTGTGGATGTTTTAAAGATAGCAAAAGAAAAGGGTGCTTATACAATAAGTATTACAAAAGTAGGAAATTCACCTTTAGTTGAGACTGCGGATATAAATTTATATGTATCCTCTCAAGAAGCCATTTTCCGTGCAGGAGCCATGGCATCTCGTATAGCGCAGCTTAATCTAATTGATATATTGTTTGTAAGTGTAGCTATTAAAAAATATGATGAAGTCATCGGTTATCTAGAAAATACCAGTGGGGCTACATCTATTAGAAAAATATAAAATAGGAGTTGTTGAAGAATGGATGAAATGCTTTATTCGTTGATTACAGAGCAGCAAAACAGTGATAGTTTAAATATTGATACCATGAATACCATAGATATTTTGAAAATTATGAACGAAGAGGATAAGAAGGTAGCCTATGCAGTAGAAAGGGAGTTAGGTGAGATTGCATCTGCTATAGATGCAATAGTAGAGAGAATGCAAAGGGGAGGTAGATTACTATACTTTGGTGCAGGAACTAGCGGTAGATTGGGTATACTTGATGCAGCAGAATGTCCACCTACATTTGGTACCCGGCCCGAATTGGTGCAGGGTATAATGGCCGGTGGAGGTGCTGGTGCCTTTAATATCGCTAGGGAGGATATAGAAGATCATAAAGAAGAGGGTGCGGCAGACGTTGTAAAAAACAATATTACGCAACTTGATTCCATAATAGGGATCTCTGCCAGCGGCCAGGCACCATATGTATTAGGAGCATTGGAAGAGGCAAAAAAAAGGGGCGCCCTTACCATATCTATAGCATGCAATGAACAAGCCCTTCTAGATGATGCGGCAGACATAAATATAAATGTGGTAGTGGGACCTGAAATAATAATGGGTTCTACCAGACTTAAAGCCGGAACAGCACAGAAGATGGTACTTAATATGATATCTACAGCTACCATGATAAAGATGGGAAAGGTATATAGAAATCTTATGGTGGATGTAAAGCCTAAAAATAAAAAACTGATTGAACGGGCAAAAAGGATTATAATGCTTGCAACTGGCGTTTCGTACGAAGAAGCTGATAGATATTTCAATTTAAGCAACAAAAATGCAAAGATAGCAATAGTAATGATAGAGGCGGGAGTTTGTTATGAAACGGCATGCGAATTATTAGAGAAGGGAGATGGCTTTGTAGCACAGGCTATAGAAATCTATCAAACTAATATGGGCAATAACGAGATTTGAACTATGTAGCCCTAGAGTTTAGTAACTTTAGTATTATACTTTACCGTTTCGTAATAATTCATATAGAAAGAGGGGGTAAAATGGAGATTGTCAGCACCAAAAAGCAAGACAATGTGGTTAAGCGTAGGCAAGATTCTAAAAAGATGCGAGCTAAGATGTGGAAAGATAGGTATATGTATCTTATGATCCTTCCTGTAGTTATATACTATATAATATTCAAATATTTACCGATGGGATGGCTAAGAATAGCCTTTTATGATTTTAAAATTCTAAAAGGTATAAAAGGTAGCAAATTTGTAGGATTAAAACATTTTAAAGCATTTATTAATAATCCAGATTTCTTGAAAATTATGTGGAACACGTTATATATTAATATTTTAAGTTTACTTTTTTGTTTCACAGCACCAATTATTTTTGCCCTATTATTAAATGAACTTTTAGGTGGCAAATTCAAAAAAACAGTTCAAACAGTTAGTTATTTACCACACTTTTTATCAATGGTAGTAGTTGTTGGCATGATTAAAAATATTTTATCACCTTCTATTGGTGTAGTTAATGCTATAAGAAAAGCCTTTGGAAATGAAGCAATTTATTACTTAGGAGAAGCTAAATATTTTCGACCTATAATGATTCTATCGGGAATTTGGCAAGAGATGGGCTGGGGTTCAATTATATATCTATCTGCATTATCTGGAATAAACACAGAGCTATACGAGGCAGCAGTAATTGATGGAGCAGGACGCTTTCAACAGGTTTGGCATATAACAATACCAGGAATTCTTAACACTATCATAGTTATGCTTATATTGAGGATTGGTTCTTTATTGTCGGTAGGATTTGAAAAAGTATATCTACTGCAAAACCCTCATAATATTGCGGTGTCAGAGGTTTTATCTACCTACGTATATAAAATGGGTATGGTAAATAGCAACTATAGTCTTGCAACAGCAGTTGGTATGTTCAACGGAATAATTAGCTTAATTCTTGTTTCATTAGCTAATCAACTAAGTAAAAAATATTCTGAAATAAGTTTAATATAGTAAAGAAAGGAGATCTCAAATGTCGATTTCCAATAAAAATAGTAAAGGGGAAAAAGTATTCGATGTAGTTAATATAATTCTTATGTTAATATTGAGTATTATATTTATTTATCCAGTATTAAACGTGTTAGCAATTTCTTTAAGTGGAAGTTCACCAGTTTTACGAGGAGAAGTTACATTTTTTCCAAGACAAATTACTGCTACAGCATATGAAAATATATTTGATAATAAGCATATATGGATATCTTATGCAAATACTATCTTTGTAGCAGCTGTTGGATGTATTCTAGGTTTAGGCATGAGTTCTCTTGCAGCGTATCCTATGGCATTTGGTGACTTTTACGGTAAAAGAATATATAGCTTTTTAATTTTATTTACCATGTGGTTTGGCGGCGGTTTGATACCAACATATCTAGTTATGAGAAATTTAAAACTTATAGATTCTCATTGGGCATTGATTTTAGATTCTTTAGCGCCGGCTTATTATATTATCATATTGAGAAGTTTTTTTATGAGCATACCTAATTCATTGATAGAATCAGCAAAGCTCGATGGAGCAAACGATTTTGTTTGTCTTGCAAAAATTGTTATACCTGTATCTAAACCCGTACTTGCCACTGTAGCACTTTGGTTTATTGTAGGACATTGGAATAGCTTTTTGCCGCCTTTAATGTATCTAAATGATAGAAATAAATATACTCTGCAAATAGTATTACATGATATTGTATTACAAGCATCAGGTAAACTATATGAAGTCGAAGGAGCAGTACATGCTGGAGAAGGTAGTATGGTTATACCACAGCAGGTACAAAATGCAGTTATTTTCGTATCATTAATCCCAATGCTTATCGTTTATCCGTTTCTTCAACAGTATTTTGTGAAAGGTGTAATGATTGGCTCTGTTAAGGGTTGATCTTACATTTTATAAATCAATATAAAAAGGAAAGGGGTATTAACACGATTATGAAAAGTAATATGTCAAAGAAAATCATAAGCCTAATACTAGCCTTGATGATGTTGGCAGCTGTATTTACTGGCTGTCAAAAGAATGACTCTGATGCCAAAACATCAGACAAAACATCAGATGTATCAGAAAATACAAACAAAGAGGATGATAAAAAAGAAGACGAAGGGAAAGACGGAGAAGAAGGCGAAACTTTATTTAAGGATACCTTTAAATTTAGCTACATGGGAACTATTTGGGGAGTACACCCGGAAGATGGTAATCCCATATTTGATGAACTGATGAAAAGAACAAATACAGAGATTGATTTTCAATGGTATCCAGTAGCCAATTATGAAGATAAGGTTTCTGTAACATTGGCTTCTGGCAATATACCAGATATGATTGCAGGTGGAGGTACCACCACATTACTAGAACAGGAGGCAATTATACCTCTTGATGATTTACTAGAAAAGCATGGACAAAATATTCTTGCAAATTTAAAAGAGGAAGATTATCCTTATATGAGAGTAGCAACAGATGGCAAAATCTACTCTGTTCCATTTATACTTGATTTTCCGCCTGCATATGCTATGCAAGTTCGTAAAGACTGGCTAGATAAGGTAGGAATTAATGAGATACCTGACACATGGGATGAATGGAAAACAGCATGGAAGGCTTTTAAGGATCAAGATGCAAATGGCGATGGAGATTCAACAAATGAGATCCCATATGCAGGAGATGTTTATTCATTATTGCCTGCGTTTGGTATTAATGTAGCCAACAAAATTGGTTTTACACAAGATGCTGATGGGAATTATACTCTGATGTACGAATTACCTGAATTCAGAAAGTATTTGGAGGAAATGCATAATTTATACAAAGAAGGTTTACTTGATAAGGAATTTGCTACACGGGGAACCTTCGTTGATAATCCTGAACTTGAAAAAGTATGTGATGCTAATTTGGCAGGCTCGATGATGACTTGGGCTGCTAATACTAGGAGAACTACGGAGGTAGTACGCGAGGTAGATCCAAATGCAGCCTTGATTGGAGTAAAGCCTATTCAAGGTCCTGATGGAAAGCGTGGAATACCATCTAGGGTAAGGGTTAGTCCTACCGCGTCAATAACTGTCGCAGCAGAAGATAAAGCAGAAGATATTATTAAATTCTTCAACTATGTATTTAGTGAGGAAGGAATTAAATTAATGTCATATGGAATCGAAGGGGAGCACCATGAGATAATCGATTCAAAACCTTCATTGAAGGCACCTTACAATGAGTCTTTTGAAAATGCTAGGGAAGTTGGACTTAACTTTACTCCATTCCCCCATTTCTTTATGGAAGATGCATTTATGCAGATAATGATGGGAGGAAAGAAATATGAGGAACTTCCAGAGCCTATGAAGTTTTTCAGTGATGCGTTATATGCTGGAGAAGATTACTTTTTTACTCCTACTCCTACTCTAAGCACTGAAGCCTATACTGAAAAGCAAGGACAGATATTTCCGAAACTAGAGGCGTTGCTTGCATCATGTGTAACGGGGGATATTTCTGTTGATGAATTTTATGATGAATATGAGAAGTTAAAACCTGCAGGATTGCAAGATATATTGGACCAGGGCAATGAAGCATGGAAGATGGTAAAAGGAAAGTAAAGATTATTAATATTAAAATTTAACAGGAGGCAATTGACTAATCAATTGCCTCCTATCTCTTAAAAGTAAAAGATAGTGCAAAGGGGAATGAGCATGAAAATAGTAAAATTCAATGATAGCTATATTTCCGATGTAGTAAAACTATGGAATAAAAGTGCAAAGGCAGAGATGCCATATAAACCCTTTACAGAGGCAAGTTTTAGAGATAAATTCATAAATAATCCTCATTTTAGCTATGAGGGCACATTTGTAGGCATAAAAGATGAAAAAGTTATAGCGTTTGCAAATGGTATATTCAAGAAAGAATTTTTACCTGGAGAGACTTATGAAAATACTCCTGGATATTTAACCTTTATATTGGTAGATAAGCCTTATAGACGCAATGGGTATGGAAGTATGATGTTGAAGTCTGTGGAGGATTATTTTATAGCATGTGGGAAAAAACAGGTGCAGATAATCTTTTTTAACCCCATAAACTTAGAATGGTATATACCAGGTTCAAAAAATCACGATCATCCAAATGCCCCTGGTGTAGATATGGATGGGCCTGGATATGAATTTTTAAAAAAGCATGGATATGAAAAGAGAAGTAGGGAAGTATCCATGTATTTAGACCTATCCAAATATGAGCTTAGTGAAAAGACCATATCAAAGCTAGAAGAATTAAAAGCTAAGGGGATTTATATAGAATATTACAATGAAGACAAACATTATGGTTTTGACCAGTTCTTTGATAATTTGAAAAATGAATATTGGAGAAAGGATATAAAGGACAATCTTGCACGCCCGAACCCATTACCTGTAATTGTAGCCAATGATAATGGCAAGATATGTGGTTTTACAGGGCCTATAGATGTGGAAAAAAGCGGTAGAGGATGGTTTTGTGGTATAGGCGTGGATCCTGGCTATGGAGGAGATGGTATAGGTACCACATTATTCTGTATGCTTATGAAGAGTTTTAAAGATATTGGGGCACAGTTTAGTTCCCTTTTTACAGGGCTAGATAATCCGGCCAGAAAGATATATGAGAGGGCAGGATTTACAGTTGTAAAGACTTGGGCAGTTATGAGAAAGGAGATAATGTAGTTATGGAAAGGAAAAAACTTCATATAATGGCTATAGGAGCCCATGTGGGGGATGTGGAGTTATCCTCAGGCATAACCCTTGCAAAACATGCGATATTAGGTGACGATATAACCACTGTAGCACTTACTGCAGGGGAGAGGGGGGCACCATCTTCCATACCAGTAGAAGAATTTAAGGAAATGAATATAGATTCAGCCTCTCAGTTTGCCAAAATGCTGGGAGGAAGATCCATAGTGTTGAATTATAGGGATGGGGAGGTACCTGAAAACGAGGACATAAAATTCCAGATATGTGATATAATAAGAATGTATAAGCCTGACGTGCTTATAACCCACTGGAAAAATAGTATTCATAAGGATCATATGACTACCCACAGAGTAGTAGTTGATGCACATTTCTATGCTGCCCTTGGTACAATGGAGCGTTCAAAACCAGCCCATTGGGCTAAAGGTCCTTATTTTGCAGAAAATTGGGAGGACGCGCAAGGATTTGAACCATATGTATTTATGGATGTTACCGAAGGTTTTGAGCTATGGAAGAGTGCTGTTAGAAAATTATGGCTTACCGAAAATTCTCCGTGGTTTAAATATCTAGATTATTATGATGCTTTAAGCAAGGCACGGGGTGCACTTATCCATAAGGATAGGGCAGAGACATTTGCTATTGATCCATCACAAATGAGGATGGTACTATCATCATTTTAAAAAAGGTAGATGATAATGTTGAGATTGGATAAAAATTTGCTTGATAATGCTTTAGAACTCATACAGCAGGGGGTTAACAAAGGGTATTTCCCAGGGGCAACTGTGGCTATAGGCGATAGGAAAGGGGTATATGTAGTACGACAGTATGGGAAGGCATGTATATACCCTTCCATTGCTGATCTTGATAAGGACACCCTATATGATCTTGCTTCACTTACCAAGGTAGTAGGTACTACGACACTATTTATGAAGTTTTTGGAGATGGGTTTAGTCACCCTAGATGACAGGGTGGAAGAATATATGCCAAAGTTTTCTTGCGGTAAAAAAAGCCAGATTAGATTATTTAATCTTTTGACCCATACATCGGGACTGCCTGCCTATTTGCCACTATATAAGATGTGCTGCGATTATAATGATGTCATAAGGTGCATAGGTGATGTAAACCTAGAATATGATCCAGGTACAAAGGTTGTATATAGTGATTTAGGTTTTATACTCTTGAGATATATACTTGAAAAGGCAGGTCATGCCTCTTTTGAACGGCTATGTGATACATATGTATTTAAGCCTATGGGTATGGAGAATACATGCTTTAATCCCAAAACTAAAAATGTAGCTGCTACTGAAATAGACATAAATACTGGGCGTGTTTTAATTGGTAAGTGCCATGATGAAAATGGTAGATTTTTAAGTGGAATCTCAGGTCATGCGGGACTCTTTTCAAATATATGTGATCTTATAAATTTTTGTAATATGCTTATAAACAGGGGGACTATTTTGGAAGGAAGATTTTTATCAATCCCTGCATTTGAAATGATGACGCGAAATTATACTGCCGGTTTGAATGAGGACAGAGGTATTGGTTGGTGCGTAAAAGGCAGCGGAGGAAGGATTTCATCAGGTGGGGACTTAGTATCTCCTAGTGCATTTGGACATACAGGATTTACTGGTACATCTATCTGGGTGGATATACCACATAATATCTATATTATATTACTCACAAATAGGGTGCATCCGTCTAGGAGAAATGACTCAATAATAAGGTTTAGGAGGGTATTTCATAATGCTGTATTGTCATCTATTGTAGATGACTAGATTTATTTATTGGGAGGGCTATTAAGTGAATATTGGTATATCGGTATTTGCAGGTGATAAATACGATGTGAAATCCAATATGGAATATATAGATATTGCTAGTTCTTTAGGAGTATCAAGAATTTTTACATCGTTTAATGCTGTAATGGGAAATGAAACCGATTTAAAATATGCTATGGAGATAATAAAATATGCCAGGTTAAAAAATATGAATATTATGACCGATGTATCACCAAAGGTATTTTCCTTGTTAGGTGCCGATTTAAAAGATCTGGCGCCTTTCTATAGGTTAGGTACATCTTATATAAGATGTGATTATGGTTTTGATGCAATGAATATAGCAGAGATGTCAAAGAATGATTATGGTATAGGTATTGTTATAAATGCAAGTACTGTAACACAAAAAGAGATAGAAGAAATATTGATATACGCTGGAAATATAAAAAACATAAAAGCTTGCCACAATTTTTATCCCCATCCATATACCGGACTTTCCTGTAGCTTCTTTAATGAAAAGACAAAAATGCTTAAAGAATATGGTGTAGAGGTATCAGCTTTTATACCATCTCAAGTGGGCAGAAGGGGACCTTTATATGAAGGGCTGCCTACTATAGAATACCATAGAAATATGAAACCGGTTTTGGCAGCAAGAGATTTGGTATATGGAAATATGATAGATGCTATATACTTTGGCGATGCCTATGCTTCAACAGAGGAACTAGAGGGAGTCTTAAAAATAGATCCAGATGTGGTGGAATTGGAGATAGAGCTTACTAAAAATGTCTCAAATATAGAGAAAAATATCATATTTTCTCCGTATCATATAAACAGATTGGATGCTTCTGAATATATAGTTCGTTCAGGCAATTCTAGGTTAGAATGGCCTGAAAAGATACTTCCGTCTAATTGTATAGAACGGAATAAGTATGCAGTAACTATAGACAATAAGGGAATGGGGCGATATATGGGCGAACTTCAAATAGTAAGGCAATCCCTTCCATCAGATCCAAGGGTAAATGTTGTTGGAACCATGGGCAATGAAAATACTTTATTACTTGATTATATACAACCAGGGAGAAAATTTAAATTTATTAGGAAGGGTGGATGAGCTATGGATAGGGTAAAGAATGGGATAGATATAATTAGGGATAACAAAAATAAAATAGAAGGTCTGAGAATAGGACTTATAACAAATTATACAGGAGTAGATGAAAGTCTTAACAGCACTATTGACATATTGAACAAAGTGGGCAGACTTGTGTGCCTTTTTTCGCCTGAACATGGGGTGAGGGGAAATTTTCAGGCAGGTGCTCATGTACCTGATTATATTGATGAAAAAACTGGAATTAAGGTCTATAGTCTATATGGTGATATAAAAAAGCCTACCGGCAGGATGATTAAAGATATAGATACTATTATTTTTGATATGCAGGATGTGGGGGTAAGATTTTATACATATTTGTATACGATGGCATACGCTATGCAATCGGCAAAGGAATTCGATAAAAAGTTTATAGTCTTGGATAGGCCAAATCCCATAGGGGGCATGAAAGTAGAGGGGAATATATTGGATAGCAAGTTTTCATCGTTTGTTGGTATGTATCCAATACCTGTAAGATATGGATTGACAATAGGCGAGCTTGCTATGCTTTTAAATCAAGAGTTTGGTATAGGATGCGATCTTGAAGTTGTAAAAATAGCGGGCTGGCAAAGAAGGATGTACTTTGATGATACGCAACTTAATTTTATAGCCCCATCGCCTAATATTCCCAATGTAGACACAGCTATTCTATATGCAGGTACCTGCTTTTTTGAGGGGACAAATGTTTCGGAGGGAAGGGGTACTACCCAACCATTTCAGATAATAGGTGCTCCTTGGATAGATTGTTATCACTTGGCAGAAGAATTAAATGCATTAAATTTAGAAGGTGCGATATTTAGACCTCACTATTTTACACCTACTTTTTCAAAATATAAGGGTGAACTGTGCAGAGGAGTACAAATTCATATAACAGATAGAGAAGCTATAGAACCATTTAAAATTGGTATATATTTAATATCTAAAATATATGAAAATTATGATGAATTTGAGTTTTTGCCTCCATATAAGGAAGGTGGCAGATGCTTTTTTGATTTATTGGCAGGTACTAACAAATTGAGAAAATCCGTTATTGACGGTACTATTGAGGATTATATTGAAGAGTGCAAAGAGGATTTGAAGAAATTTAAAAATATCAGAAGAGAGTATATGATTTATTAACTATTATATAGAATATATGGTATAATTGTATAATGTTATATTTGTATCTATGGGGTGATGAGCATGAATATTAAGGATATGTCATTGGATCAAAAAATAGGCCAGATGCTTATGATAGGTTTTCATTCTAAAAAATTTGATAATCATATCAAAGAAATGCTATATGAACACTATATAGGAAACGTCATATTATTTTCTAGGAACATAGGATCTAAAGATGAAATAATAGAATTAACTGAAGATATTCAAAAAAATGCCATGGAGGTTTTGGGGATCCCTGCCCTTATATCCATAGATCAAGAGGGAGGAATGGTGACTCGAATATCGAATGGAGCTACATTCCTTCCTGGAAATATGGCTATAGCTGCTACAAATGATCCTAAAAATGCATACATAATAGGTGAGATAATGGGAAAAGAGCTAGGGGCTCTGGGAATAAATATGAATCTAGCCCCTGTATTGGATGTGAACAATAATCCATTAAACCCTGTAATAGGAGTACGATCCTATGGTGAGGATCCAAAGAATGTAGCAGAATTTGGAACAAACTATATTAGGGCATTACAGGAACAAGGCGTAGTAGCGACTGCCAAGCATTTTCCCGGGCATGGGGATACGAAGATTGATTCTCATGTAGATCTCCCCCTTGTTTTGCATAGTATGGATAGATTGGAAGAGATAGAACTATATCCATTTAAGGCTGCTATAGATAGTGGTGTAGAAGCAATTATGACTGCACATATTATTTTCAAAGCATTGGAACATCAAGGTAGACCTGCTACTCTGTCACATAATATAATTACAGGACTTTTAAGGAATAGACTTGGATTTAACGGGATTGTAATTACCGATTGTATGGAGATGAGCGCTATAGCAAAATATTTTGGTACGGCAAATGCTGCAGTTATGGCTGTTAAGGCGGGAGCTGATATGATTTTAGTCTCACATACAAGGGAAAAACAAATTGATGCTGCAAGGGCAATAAAGCAGGCTGTTTTAAAAGGGGATATTCCGATTGAAAATATAGATATGTCTGTACAGAGGATTCTGAGTATAAAACGCAAATATAGTATAGGGAATTATTCATTTAACGGTGCAAAGGGTTTAAATGATATTCTAGGCAATAGAGACCATATTGAAAAGGCAAAAGAGGTAAGCCTAGAAAGTGTGACAGTTGTAAAAGATGATAAATGTTTATTACCTATAAAGACCAAGAATATTTTGGTCATATCACCTGAACCGGTACTAATGACAGGTGTAGAAGATTGTAATACAGAAATGGATTCATTTGCGCAGGCGTTGACGGATGAATTAGGTGGCATATACAGTATAATGGACATAAATCCCAATGGAGACTATATAAAAAATATTTCGGTGAAGGCAAAAGATAAAGAACTTATAGTAGTCGGGACGTACAATGCAAATTTAAATGAGGGTCAAGTAAAGCTTATAAATGAATTGTACAAATGTAACCAAAATATTATAGTCGTAGCCTTAAGAAATCCTTATGATATTTCCAAATTCAAAGAAATACCTACTTACATTTGTACCTATGAATATACGCCTCTATCTATTGCAAGTCTAATACGGGTATTAGCCGGTTATAAAATGTCATTAGGAAGGGCACCGGTTACTATTGAAGAGAGGTGAAAACATGAAATATGTGATAGGTATAGATGGAGGAGGTACTAGCAGTACCCTCAGGATATTAGATGAACAAGGAACGGAATTAGGAAGTGGAGTAGGGGGCCCTACAAACATGAGTGCTCAGCCTGTAGAGGAGGTGCGAAATACCCTTGATAATCTCATTATAGGTTCTATAGAGCATGCAGGGCTTAGTATAGGTGAATGTAATGCCCTATGTATCGGTACAGCGGGTGCAGGTAGGGCATACCAAAGTACAATATTAAAAGGTATTATTAAGGATATAGGCATAAAGAAAAATGTGATTGTAAGGAATGATGCAGATATTGCCTTGGTGGCGGGAGCGGGCAAGGAAGAGGGCATAATAGTCATAGCAGGTACAGGATCTATAGCCTATGGCAGCACGTTGGAAGGGAAAAGTTACAGGACAGGAGGCTGGGGCCATATTGTAGGAGATGAAGGAAGTGCTTACTATATCGGCGCAAGGGCATTAACTGAGGCCTTAAGGAGCTATGATGGACGCAGAGAGTCTACTCTACTTTTACCTATGCTAATGGATGCAATAAATGTAGATGATGTAGATCATATGATAAAATATATATATGATGATGGCTTTTTAAAAACTAAAATAGCAAAGTTGGCCAAAGTAGTAGATGAGGCTTATAAAAAAGGTGATCAAACTGCAAAGGAGATATTGAGTGATGGTTCATATGAACTATTTCTATTAGCGGATGCAGTTGTAAGAAAATTGGGCTTTAATGATATCACCACTACGCTGGTGACTAGCGGCAGTGTATTGCTTAAAAACGATTTTGTATTTAAAAATTTTAAAAGATATGTAGAACAAAATTATCCTAAATTGCAAATAGTAAAACTAGATAAGGATGCTGCCTATGGAGCGGCATATATTGCACTTCAGTCTTTGCACGTCTATAGCTAATTGTTTTTTAACTAAGCATTATGTTGGATTTAACCCGACTCATGCTTAGTTTTATTTTATAAATATTTTTGTTGAGGTGTTATGTCATATGCATAAATTAATACGGGTATTAAAAAAAGATATAAAGCTGGTAGTAGGTTTAATGTCGGGTACATCCGTAGATGGTGTAGATGCTGCTTTGGTTAAGATTCATGGGAATGGTATGGATACAAAAACAGAAATGATAGCCTTTAAAAACTATCCGTATGATGAGCAAGTAAGGAAAAGGATATTTGAACTGTTTGTACCTGAAACATCCACTGTAGACAAGGTTTGCCATATGAATTTTCTGTTGGGAGAGATATTTGCCAGGGCAGCATTGGATATAATAGCTGAAGCCGGATATACACCTGAGGATATAGATATTATAGGCTCACATGGCCAGACAATATATCATATGCCTAATCCTATAGATGATAGTGGATATAATGTTCGATCTACCTTGCAAATAGGTGAGTCAGCGGTTATAGCTGAACGAACCGGTATTATAACTGTTGATGATTTTAGGGTACGTGATATGGCAGCAGGGGGTCAGGGCGCCCCCCTTGTTCCCTATACTGAATATATGATATATAGGGATAAGAATAAAAATATAGCCCTACAAAACATAGGAGGTATATCGAACGTTACGGTGATTCCTGTTAATTGTAGTATGGATGAGGTTTTTGCATTTGATAATGGGCCGGGCAATATGGTAATAGATGAGGTTGTAAAAAGGATAACAAATGGAAATCAGAATTATGATAAGGATGGGCAAATGGCTGGGAAAGGTACAATAAATGGTATGTTGCTTGATTATCTTATGGATGATAAGTTTTTTAGATTACCATTACCTAAAACAACGGGTCGAGAGTACTTTGGTAGTGCATATGTAGATAGGCTTATGAATAGGGCTAGGGAGCTTAATATAGAACGGGAAGATTTGGTGGCAACTGTTACTGCTCTTACAGCTAAATCAATAGCTGATAGCTATAAATATTATATTTTGGATAAATATAGATTAGATAGGGTCATAATAGGGGGAGGCGGGAGCTATAATAAAACCCTTTTAAAATTTATTAAAGGCTATCTTAAGAATATAGAGGTAATTACTCAAGAAAATTTGGGATTTAGTAGTGATGCAAAGGAGGCTGTGGCATTTGCCATACTGGCAAATGAAGCTATAAATGGGTATGCAAATAATATTCCAAAGGTGACGGGAGCTAAAAAGCCGGTTGTAATGGGTAAGATAGTAATATGAAAAAATGATCAAAAAGCAAGCACAAAAAGACAAAGACATAGTAAATACAGATGATATACTTAAAATAGTATTTATTTTTATATGTTAAATTATATAGTTTATGGCACATAATAGTTTATGGCACATAATTATATGCATTCTAAATCAATTTAAAGAATTTAGGGGAGGTAGTGTAAATATGGAACAAGTTACTGTAGCAGTAATAGGTTGTGGAAGTATAGCGCGTAATGCACATCTGCCATCATATGCTAAAAATCCGAGGGCAAAGATAAAATATGTTGTAGATATAAAGCCTGAGGCTGCAAAAGAAATGGCGGAGCAGTATAATGTACCAAATGTTCTTACAGATTATAGAGATTTACTTGATGATGATGAGGTAGAGGCAATATCTATATGTACTCCAAATTATACACATGCACCTATAGCTATAGATTGCTTGAATGCTGGGAAAAATGTTCTATGTGAAAAACCTGCTGCAATAAATGCTGAGTTGGTTGAAAAAATGAAAAAGGCAGCCGATCGCAATAATAAGGTGCTTAATATTGGTGTTGTAAATCGCTTTGATAGTGTAGTGAATAAGATAAAAGATATGATAGATGCAGGAGAGTTAGGAAATTTATATCATATATACTGTTCTTTTCGTTCTCATAGATCTATACCGGGCCTTGGTGAATGGTTTACTACTAAATCCATGTCAGGTGGTGGAGTACTTATAGATTGGGGTGTCCATTTTCTTGATCTTATATTCTATTGTATCAGCCCTGAAAAAATATTGACTGTATCTAGCAATGCATATAGCGAACTTGCAAAGAATATGCGGGAATACGTCTATGAAAGTATGTGGGCAGGTCCACCAAACTATAATGGGGTTTATGACGTAGAAGAATTTGTAACTGGACTTATACGTACTTCAGGTCCTACCATAAGCTTAAATGGTGCATGGGCACAAAATATAAATGACCCGGCAATGTTTATAGAATTTATGGGTGATAAGGGCGGTATAAAGTTGCAATACGGTGGAGATTTTACTTTTTATACTACAAAGGACGGAAAACTATATCAAGAGGATTCTTCAGTAGCCCATAATGATAAATTTTATGATGAACTGGATAGTTTTCTTAAATCATCTATAGAGAACCGAAAAAACAGGGCAAATGTAGATAATATACTAATAACTGCACAGGTCATGGATGCCATATATAAATCGGCACAACTGGGTAGAGAGGTGGTACTGTGAAACATATAGGTTTCATTGATTATTATATTGATGAATGGCATGCTAATAATTATCCCGCATGGATTAGAGAAAATATAACTAAAAAGGGATGGGATTGGGATATAAGCTATGTATGGGCTGAAATTGATAATCCTAATGGACTGGATACTGATAGCTGGTGTAAAAAATATAATGTAGAGCGTGTAGATACCATAGAAGAACTGGTAGAAAAGTCAGATTTTATAATGGTTTTATCTCCAGACAATCCCGAAAATCATGAAAGATTTTCAAAGCTAGCATTGATGTCAGGTAAACCGGTTTATATAGATAAGACTTTTTCGCCAGATCTTGCTTCAGGGGTTAGGATGTTTAAAACTGCTGAGCAATATAACACCCCTATGTTTTCGAGTTCAGCGCTTCGTTTTGCCGAGGAGCTTTCTATCTATCCTGATTCAGATGTAAATCATGATAGTATAGAATATGTAGCTACTATGGGACCGGGGTATTTTGACAATTATGCAGTTCATCAAATTGAAATGATAGTGTCATTAATGGGAGTCGGAGCAAAAAGGATTAAAAGTTTGTCTTCTACAAATGGAAGGTTCTTATCAATAGAATATAATGATGGACGAAGGGCCTCTATGCTCCAGATTCAGGATATGCCATTTCAGTTATCTATGCAGCTAAAAGATGGCAAGGGAATATTTATAAAGGAATGTTCTGATACATTTCCCAGGCTTATCGATGAAATAATGAACTTTTTTAATACTAAAGAGATTCCTGTAGCCCAGGAAGAAACCCTTGAAATAATGGCTATTATAGAGGCAGGTAACAAGGCTTTAAAAAATTATGATACTTGGATAGATATATCCCACTATTAAAACAACCTAGTGATGCTCCTTCTTGTCAAATATTAAATTCAAGGAGGAGCATCTTGATATAATTAAAATTTTGTTATGCTTTGAGGTGAAATTATGATAATAGATCACGATTTGCATATACATACAAATTTGTCTTCATGTTCAAACGATCCAGATGCTATTCCTTCCAAGATTATAAAAAAAGCAAGGAAAAATGGATTGAAAACTATAGGATTTTGCGATCATTTTTGGGATGAAACTGTGCCAGGAGCCTCTGGATGGTATAAAGGTCAGGACTTCACACATGTATCCCTTATAAGGAATCAAATACCAAGAGATAAAGAAGGTATAGATGTTTTAATAGGTTGTGAGACGGAATATTGTGGAGGAGGCAAGATTGGCATATCCAAAGCTAGAGTAGAAGAATTTGACTATGTTTTAGTTCCCATATCCCATTTTCATATGAAAGGATTTGTTGTACCGGATACGAATTTGAGTTTTGAGGATATGGCGAATTTGCTAGTTGAAAGATTTATCGAGGTCTTGCAACTAGATATAGCAACAGCAATACCACATCCTTTTTATCCTGTAGGTTATACTCAATATGTAGATGAGATTTTATCATATGTAGAGGATAATGCTTTTTACGATTGCTTTAATATGGCAGCAGATAAAAAGGTGGGGATTGAGGTGTCTAATGTAATGTTTCCCGGAAGCCGTGGCAAGAAATATGATGGATTTCATGATGAAACTTTTTTACGGATTTTGAGTATTGCAAGGGAATGTGGATGTATGTTTTATTTTGGTAGTGATGCCCATGAATTGGATTCCATAGGGTTGGTTAAAAATCTTGGACCTTATGCCCAAAGGATTGGAATAGCTGAAAAACAACTTATGTTAAATATATTATAGAAAAGGGAGATATATATGCATATTACATATTTAACTTTTGCTGAGAGATTATCTGTGGAGATTCTTCAAAGTGCAGATGAAGGAAAGAATATAGAAAAATATATGAATGCAGTTAAGGAGATAAAAACTTTAGATGACAATAAAAAAGAAGAAAAGTCAGCACAGCTAATAGATGAACTGATCTCTATTAATGCAGTAAATGCCCAGATTGATGAACCTTCAGATATTGAAGATATAAGGAAGAGGAGAAGTTCAGGTCCTAGAAGAATGCTTGTAAACATGGATGATGATATACTATATGATAAGATATTTGGAGCGTGGTTAGGAAGATGTAGTGGATGTCTTCTAGGGCAGCCTGTGGAGGGTTGGTATAGAGATAGGATATGGGGATTTGCTAAAGATACTAATAATTATCCAATAAATTATTATTTTTCATCTAAAGTGCCAGATGATATTAGGAAAAAATATAATATAAAAGACGATGGAATTGTGTATAGCTCAAATAAAATAAATTGGATCAATAATATAGAGCATATGGTGGAAGATGATGATACAAATTATACCATATTAGCCTTGTCTATAATTAACCAGTATGGACTTAATTTTACATCAGAGAATGTTGCAGAATCATGGATGTTTAACCTACCTATTTTACATACCTGCAGCGCCGAAAGGGTAGCTTACCAAAACATATCTAATATGATGGATGCACCTCAATCTGCCATATTTAGGAATCCATATAGGGAGTGGATTGGAGCACAGATAAGGGCAGATTTTTATGGATATATAACTCCTGGATATCCTGAATTGGGTGCAGAGATGGCATGGAGGGATGCAAGAATATCCCATACTAAAAATGGTATATACGGTGCCATGTGGGTAGCAGCTATGTTATCTGCTGCAGCTATAACAGATGATATAGAAGAGGTTATAAGGGTAGGGTTATCGGAGATACCTAAAGATAGCAGGTTGGCCAAAGGAATAAATAAAGTTTTTGGATGGCAAAAGGAAGGTTTGAAATGGGAAGAGGCTATAGATAGATTGCATGAAGAATACGATGAAACTATAGGACATAACTGGTGTCATACTATACCTAATGCAATGATTGTAGCAATTTCGCTTATCTATGGTCATGGGGATTTTGAACGATCTGTAGGCATAGCTATATTAGCAGCTTTTGATACGGATTGTAATGCGGCTACAGTAGGTTCTATTATAGGTATGTTACAAGGGGCAGGCAATTTACCTTATAAATGGATAGAACCTTTAAAAGATACTATAATATCAGGTGTACAAGGTTTTGGAAAGATAGCCATATCGGAACTTGCAAGGCGGACTATTCCCTTTGCTAGAAGGACAATGCAATTATAATACCACACAATAAATATACCTAATATATATGCTATAATATAAAGAAAAAGAAGGTTTTTAATATAAAAAATATAACGGGGTGAAAAAAATGGAAAAAGTAAAAGTAGCAATGGTTGGGTGTGGGAGGATTTCAGAGGTATACAGAGAAGTATTTAAAACTTTAAAAGATAAAGTAGAAGTAAAATATTCAGTGGATATTGATAAAGAACGAGCTGAGGAGTTTGCTAGTCATTTTAATGGCTGTAGAGCCATCACGGATTATAAGGAGATACTTGATAGTGAGGTAGATATAGTACATTTGGCTACTCCACATTATTTGCATCCAATAATGGCAATTGATTTTATGAATCACAAGCACCATGTACTTACGGAGAAACCAATGGCTATCACACTAAAAGACGCCGATGACATGATAAAGACATCTGATAAAAATGGAGTAAAACTAGGAGTTATTTTTCAAACACGATATGTAAAAGGTTGTATGGAGCTGAAAAAGTTTATTGAAGAAGGTAAACTAGGTAAAATCTTAGGTGCTAGATCATATCTTTCATGGTCACGCCCTGACAGTTATTATGCAGAATCTAACTGGAAAGGTACATGGGATAAGGAAGGCGGCGGTGTACTGATAGATCAGGCCATCCACAGTCTTGATAGAGTACAATGGCTAGTTGGCTCTAATATTCAGTGGATTGAAGGGTCAATGGCTAATCGTATGCATCAGGTTGTTCGTGTTGAAGATGTTGCTGAGGCACTTGTAAAGTTTGAAAATGGATGCTTATATCAGTTATATGCATGTAATGCTTATCCTATAAATGCACCTATAGAGATTGAAATTGTAGGTGAAAAGGGAAAGGTAGGTCTTGTGCAGGATCTGGCATGGGTAGAATTAGAAGGTCAGGAACGTTATGAAATTCATGAGGGATATGATGGATTGTATGTAGGACCTAGTTATTGGGGCAGCAGTCATATCACTCAAATAAAGGATTTTTATAAGTCTGTTATGGAAGATAAACCCGTGGCTATAGATGGACGTGAAGGCCGTAAAGCGCTAGAACTTGTACTTGGT
This sequence comes from Xylanivirga thermophila, assembly GCF_004138105.1. Classification (NCBI taxonomy): domain Bacteria; kingdom Bacillati; phylum Bacillota; class Clostridia; order Caldicoprobacterales; family Xylanivirgaceae; genus Xylanivirga; species Xylanivirga thermophila. The sequence goes on from NZ_RXHQ01000003.1 coordinate 22,752, forward strand.
ATATATAAATCAGCCAGAGAACATAAAAGGATAGATTTACCATTCGAAGATTGATATGTAATAATATGGAGGATTTTTAATTATGAGGTCTATTTGTGAGCATGAACGGGTAATACCTATAATAGTTGAAACCGATGTCTTAGTGGCAGGCGGGGGCACGGCAGGTGCTGTTGCAGCCATTTCGGCAGCTCGTGAAGGAGCAAATGTAGTATTAATTGAACAGTTTGGAGGGTTAGGGGGAACTGCTACACAGTCTCTAGTTACCCCTATGATGCATACTTATATAGAAAACAACCCCATGTGTTCATCTATAAGCCAGGAGATAAATGACAGACTGATAGAAAGTGGATATGGGTATAAGGGGAACAATGGTAATGGAGGATATTTTGATCCGTTAATGTTAAAGTATCTGTTGGAAAAGATGGCTGTAGAATCGGGAGTTAATCTTTTATACTATACATTTGTATCAGATGTTATTATCAAAGATAATAAAGTACAAGGCTTAATAATAGAAAACAAAAATGGCCGTAATGCCTTGCTTGGAAAAGTTATTATTGACTGTACAGGAGATGCAGATTTAGCCTGGAAGGCAGGGGTTCCATGTGATAAGGGCGATGAAGATGGGAAAAATCAGCCATTATCCTTAAGATATTTAGTAGGTGGAATAGATTTAGAGAAATTTAGTGATTTTATAAGAAACTATGATAAAAACTTTCGTTATAAAGAATCCATATTCTATTCAGCAGTTACATCCAAGGGGGACGGTGTATTAGATCCTGTATTCAAAGAAGCTATTAAAAAAGGAGATTTAACGGAAGAAGATGCAATATATTGGGAAATTTTTGGAGTTCCCGGTAGGTATGATACTTTAGCTTTTAATTGTCCTGAATTTTTTGAAGATGTGGATGGTACCAATGCATATCATCTTACCAAAGCACAGATTAAGGGCAAAGAAGCTATAATGCGACATTTGAAATTTTATAAAAAATATTTTAACGGGTTTGAAAATGCATATGTTTCAGAAATAGCTCCCATGGTAGGGATTAGAGAGTCAAGGAGGATAATTGGTGAATATAAGCTTAGTGATGAAGATGTATTACTAAAAAGAAAGTTTAACGACTATATAGCTAAATCTAATTATCCGGTAGATATCCATGGCAAGACTCTAAAATATGAAGATTTAAAAGCAGTAGAAGATGATAGACCGTATTATGAAATACCGTATAGATGTTTATTGCCCGTTGATATAGAAAATATGCTTGTTGCCGGTAGATGTATCTCCGCCTCATTTTTAGCCCAATCATCACTCCGCATTCAACCAACTGTTAGGGCAATTGGCGAAGCAGCAGGTATTGCAGCAGCTATTGCAGTAAAAGAGGATATATTATTGCAGCAAATAGATGGGACTAGAATTCGAGAAATTATGATTGATAGGGGAGGCAATTTCTAAAAATGAATATTAAATTTTTAGGTACTGCAGCGGCAGAAGGTTGGCCGGCCTTATTTTGTCAATGCGATGCATGTAAGCGTGCACAAGAATTAGGTGGTAAGAATATAAGAACTCGTGCGTCCTGTCTTATAGATAATAGATATCTAGTGGATTTTTCACCTGATACATATATGCATAAATTAATATATAATCTTGATTTATCGCAGGTTGAGAGTTGTTTTATCACCCATTCCCATTCTGATCATTTTCATCCCCTTGATTTTGAGATGCGACTAGATGGGTTTGCTCATATAAAAGATAGAATACCTCTTAATCTATATGGAAATAGCAAGGTAAAGAAGCTATTTGATTATGCCCTTAGTGGAATGGATTTTACAGACGTAGTAAATTATCATCTTTTACAGCCATTTGATGAAGTAGAGGCGGGAGATGTAAAATTAGTAGCACTTCCAGCAGACCATGATAAGAGGGAGGACTGCTTTATATACATTATAGAGATAAATAGGAAAACTCTTTTATATGGTCATGATTCAGGGTATTATCCAAAAAAAACATGGGATGAATTAGAAAAATATATATTCGATGGTGTTATATTGGATTGTACCTTTGGCCCTAAAGATTGTCGTTCGGGGCATATGGGGCTTTCAACAGATATAGATGTAAAAAATAGGTTTTTAGAGATCGGCTCAGCACATAATAATACTAAGTTCATCATCACTCATTTTTCGCATAATATGAAGCTTATGCACCATGAAATTGAGAAAATAGCAAAATCCCATGGCTTTATAACGGCATATGACGGATTAGAAGTTGAAATATAAAAATAAAGGAATTGATGTTTTATAAAAAGCATGCCATAATTATATTATAAACGATGGTGTGCTTTTTTATAATTAAAAAGGTAACCGATTACCTAGTTGGAGGTAAAGCAAATGGCTACGATTTATGATATAGCAAAAAAAGCAGGTGTATCTGTAGCTACGGTATCCCGTGTATTAAACGGAGTGGATCACCCTATAAAAGAAGAGACTAGAATAAAGGTATTAAGTGTAGCAGAGGAACTAAATTATCATCCAAATACAATTGCAAAAAGTTTGGTGGGGGGAAGGACATATACTATAGCCTTTCTTATTCCCAGCATTGCAAATGACTTTTATACCCAATTGGCAGAGGCTATAGAGGATAAGCTCCATGATAGGGGGTATATTACTTATCTTTGTAATACAAAACGTAATATAGATAAAGAGACTAAATATGTTGAGAGCATCATCGAGAGAAAGGTAGACGGGGTAATATTTAGTCCTACTAGAGTAAGACCAGAAGATAATAGGCAGAATAAAAGAAATATAGAAGAGTTAATAAAAAACAATGTACCAGTTGTAGCTTTTGGTAGTCATTTTGAAGGTGTCAGTCAAATCCATATAAACACATATGAAGGATCTATTAAGGCTACCAGCTACCTTATAGATTTAGGGCATCTAAGAATTGGGTTTGTAGATGGGTTAATGGCAGGTACCAGACGGAGCAGACGAAAAGGCTATATGGCCGCATTAAAAGACAGTTATATAGGAGTAGATGATGAGCTTATTGTTTCAGGGGATTTAACCTTGCAAGGGGGATATGAATGTACGAAAACTTTATTATCTTTAAAAGATCCTCCTACAGCCATAATTACCGTTAATAATCTTATGGCAATGGGTGCGCTGAAAGCTGCTGGAGATATGGGCGTAAATGTACCAAATGAGTTATCTGTAATAGGATTTGATGATAGCGTATTGGCACAAATAATAGAGCCGTCCCTTACGGTTGTCAGACAACCGTTGGGTATTATAGGCGATTTAGCAGAGCAACTTTTAATGGAGCAAATAGAAGATGATGCCTCAATTAGAACTGTAGAAGTAATGCCCGAGCTAATAACAAGGCAGTCTTGCCATAAAGTGAATTAAAATAAATATATGAGGTGATATGTTATGAGTTATCCAATTATTGCTGCCCAGCTTTATACTGTTAGGGATTTTACCAAGATTCCTAAGGATATAGAAAAGACTTTTAAAAAGTTGAAAGAAATAGGCTATAATGCTGTACAGGTATCAGGTATAGGTCCTATAGAACATGAACGCTTAAAACATATGGCAGATGAAGCGGGGCTAAAGATTTGTGCTACCCACATATCCTTTGATAAATTGGAAGATGACTTTGATGATGTGGTAAAGCAGCATAAATTATGGGATTGTGAGTACGTAGGTTTAGGTAGTATGCCTGGAGAATATCGCACTAATGAAGAAGGATTTAAAAATTTTGCCCACAAAGCATCTGAGATAGCTAGAAGACTCAATGATCAGGGCCTTAAGTTTGTATATCATAATCATAATTTTGAATTCACACGATTTGGTAATACAACGGGGATGGATATATTATTTAATGAAAGTGATCCAGATGCCTTTCAGTTTGAAATGGATACATTTTGGGTTCAGGCGGGAGGCGCAAATCCAGTAGACTGGATAAAAAAGTTAAAAGGTCGTATGGAAGTTATACATTTTAAGGACATGGCAGTAGGCTTGGATATGAAACCCATAATGTCAGAGGTAGGAGAAGGAAATCTAAACTGGAAGGATATAATAGATGCCTGCAAGGATATAGGAGTGAAGTGGGCACCTGTAGAGCAGGATATATGTAAGAGAGATCCGTTTGAGAGTTTATCCATTAGCCTAAAAAATTTAAAAAAGATGGGGTTGTCATCTGAGGTAAAATAGGAGGTTACCATATGGATAAGTTTATTTTAAGTGGTTTTGCAGATGAGATAGATATGGATTTAAACATCCAGATGGATGTGATGGATAAATGTAATATTAAGCATATTGAGATGCGAGGTGTCGATGGAAAAGGATTGGTAGAGCACGATAAGGAAAAAGTAAATGAAATCAAAAAGAGGTTGGATGATAGAAATTTTAGAATATCCGCTATAGGCTCTCCCATAGGTAAGATTGACATAACTGATCCCTTTGAAGAACATTTGGATCTTTTCAAATATACTATTGATATTGCCCATACTCTGGATGCAAAATACATTCGTATGTTTAGCTTTTTTATACCAAAAGGGCAGGATCCATATATATACAGGGACGAGGTTATAAACAGGTGGGAAATGTTTGTAGACGCCGCAAAAGACTCAGGGCTTGTATTATTACATGAAAATGAAAAAGACATATATGGAGATACTCCAGAACGGTGTCTTGATCTGTTAAAAACCCTTGATTGTCCTTATGTAAGGGCTACATTTGATCCTGCTAATTTTGTGCAGTGTGGTGTAGAAGTCTATCCACATGCCTTTAATATGCTAAGACCGTATATAGAATATATGCATATAAAAGATGCTTTATCTAGAGATGGAAGCGTAGTGCCTGCAGGATATGGGGATGGAAATATAGATAAGATAATAGGGGAATTATATAAAGAGAATGATAATCCTATGTATTTGTCATTGGAGCCACATCTTGGAAAATTCGCAGGTTTAGTAGCTCTGGAGAAGGATAATAATCGAATAGAAAATTTGCCATCTAGTGGCGAAGAAAAATTTATTACAGCGTTTAACGCACTTAAAAATATATTATCAGAAATTGTAGATTGAGGGTGATATAATATGGATACAGTACGAATTGGGGTCATAGGTATAGGTAATATGGGAAGTTATCATGCCTTATACTTGGCAAATGGAGAAATAAAGGGTGCAATTCTTACTGCTGTGTGTGATATAAATCCTGAACGCATTAAATGGGCAAAGGAAAATTTAAAGGGAGATATAAGGCTATTTGACAATGCAGATGACCTTTTTGAATCAAACTGTGTAGATGCAGTAGTTATTGCTACTCCGCATTATGATCATTCACCTATTGCCATAAAGGCTTTTGAGCATGGGTTACATGTGCTTACTGAAAAGCCTGCTGGTGTTTATACAAGGCAAGTAAGGGAGATGAATGAAGCTGCAGAAAAAAGCGGAAAAGTATTCGGCATAATGTATAATCAGCGTACCAACCCACTATATCAAAAGGTAAGGGATCTGATAACATCGGGGGAATTGGGTGATATTAAGAGAACCATATGGATCATAACCAACTGGTATAGGCCCCAGAGTTATTATGATTCAGGTGGTTGGAGGGCTACCTGGGCGGGAGAAGGTGGAGGAGTACTCCTAAACCAGGATCCCCATCAATTGGATTTATGGCAATGGATGTGTGGTATGCCAAAGAGAGTGAGGGCATTTTGTGCATTTGGTAAGTATCATAATATAGAAGTTGAAGATGATGTTACTGCTTATGTAGAATATCCCAATGGTGCTACAGGGTTATTTGTAACATGCACTGGTGAAGCTCCTGGTACCAATCGATTTGAAGTATCTGGAGATAGGGGTAAACTCGTGATTGAGGATGGAAAGCTTATATTTTGGAGACTTCGTACACCAGAGAGAGAGTTTAATAGCACATTTAAAGGAACTTTTGGTGAGCCAGAATGCTGGAAATGTGAAGTGCCTATAAAGGGAAATGAGACGGGACATAGAGGAATAATGCAAAATTTTGTAGATGGCATATTAAAAGATAGCAATCTGTTGGCACCTGGTATTGAAGGAATAAATGGCCTTCAGATTTCAAATGCCATGCACCTATCATCATGGACGGACAACTGGGTGAATATACCGGTAGATGAAGATTTATTCTATGAAAAGCTAGAGGAAAAGATAAAAAACTCTAATTTCAAGAAGATAATTAAAGAACAGGTAAGCAGTGTAGAAGGTACGTTTTAATAACATTATTGATAAATTTTAATCGCGTCCTATATAGTATACAGTTTTGATTGTCTACTATATGGGATGTTTTTTTGTGTTAGAAAAGGAAATGATCCTATATAGATAGATGTAATTTATGATTTAAATACATTTTTCCATGGTATAATAATATAAGAATAAATAAGGGAGAGATACATATGGTATACAGTGATAATGAACTTCAGTACCATATTCAGTGTAAAAAAGGAGATATAGGGCGCTATGTAATATTGCCTGGAGACCCGGGGAGGTGTGAAAAAATAGCTAAATATTTTGATAGGCCTAAGGAAATAGCCCATAACAGGGAGTTTGTTACTTATACAGGCTATTTGGATAGACAGAAGGTTAGCGTAACATCTACAGGTATTGGGGGGCCGTCTGCTGCTATAGCTTTGGAGGAGCTGGTAAGGGCTGGCGCCGATACTTTTATTAGAGTTGGTACATCAGGTGGCATGGATATAAGAGTAAAGGGAGGAGATTTGGTAATACCAAATGGCGCTATAAGATATGACGGTACGGGAAGAGAATATATGCCTTTAGAATTTCCGGCAGTATCAAATTATGAAGTTTTGACTGCTCTAGTAAACAGTGCATCGGACATGGGATATACATACCATGTAGGTGTAGTTCAGTCAAAAGATTCATTTTATGGTCAACATGAGCCGGAAAAACAGCCTGTTGCTTATGAACTTATAAATAAGTGGAATGCCTGGATGGTGGGAGGTGCATTAGCTTCCGAAATGGAGTGTGCTACTCTTTTTATAGTAGCAACTGTTTTAAAAGTACGTATAGGTGCAGTGATTTTAGCTATGGCCAATCAAGAAAGGCGAAGACTGGGGATGGATGACCCAAAGGTATATGATACTGAAGGTGCGATAAAGGTGGCTCTAGGAGCAATGAGGAATCTTATTAAACATGATAAAAATCTATAAAAGAGAAGGGATAGGGTATGAAAGATAGAAGAGTTGTACTTATAGTTTTGGATAGTTTAGGGATAGGTTATATGCCCGATGCTCATCTATACGGGGATGAAGGGAGCAACACCATTTGTGCATTGACCACAGCCCCTAATTTTAAGATAGAGACGTTAAAAAGATTTGGAATGGGTTGTATTGACGGTATAGATTGTCTACCTAAAACCGATGCACCCATAGCCAGTTTTGCTCGTATGACTGAACAATCAAAGGGTAAGGATACTACAACTGGACATTGGGAGATTAGTGGTATTGTAACACCAACCCCCTTTCCAACATATCCTGAAGGATTTCCAAAAACAATAATAGATCAATTTCAAAAAGCTATAGGGCGGAAGGTGCTATTTAATAAACCTGCATCCGGTACTGAGGTTATAGAGAAATTAGGTGAAGAACATATGTTGACAGGACAGCCCATAGTATATACATCGGCAGATAGTGTATTCCAAATTGCTGCCCATGAAGAAATCATTTCTATAGATGAATTATATGAATACTGCAAGATTGCCCGGGAAATCTTAAAAGGTAGGCATGCTGTTGCTAGGGTAATAGCCAGACCTTTTATTGGTGAGAAGGGAAGTTTTAAAAGGACAGACAGAAGGAGAGATTTTTCACTTGCTCCACCAGCTTCTACAGTGCTCGATGCTATTAGATCATCTGGATATGATGTGATAGGAATAGGCAAAATAAATGACATCTTTGCAGGCAAAGGCATAACCTATAGTATTCATACCCATGATAATATAGATGGTATGTCAAAGATAGAGCTGGCAACAAAAGAATATAAAAAAGGTCTTATTTTTGCCAACCTTGTAGATTTTGATATGTTGTATGGCCATAGAAACGATGTAGTGGGATATGCAAATGCGCTTATGGAATTTGATAAATGGCTGGGAGATTTTATAGGCAAACTAGAAGAGCATGATATGCTAATTATAACTGCTGATCATGGATGTGATCCTTCAACTCCTAGTACTGATCATTCAAGAGAATATACGCCTATGCTAGTATATGGTAAAGGAATAAAAGCAGGAGCAAATTTGGGAACCAGGGATACTTTTGCCGATATTGCAGCTACTGTAGCGGAATATTTGAATGTTGATTACAATACACCTGGTCAAAGTTTTCTAGAGCAAATATTGATATAGAAAAGCATTAAAAGTTATGCTATACTGAAGTTGTAAATTAGGCAAAAAGTTAATATGACAGAGGCAGATAAAAATTACTTGTTGTATGCCTCTGTTTTTTAGTATTATATAGGAAGGAGCAATTAAATTGAAGAAAACGCCTCTATATGATAGACATGCTGTATTGGGTGGGAAGATTATAGATTTTGGGGGTTGGTCTCTACCGGTTCAATATACAAGTATTATAGAAGAGCATAACACGGTTAGAGAAAAGGCTGGGTTGTTTGATGTTTCGCATATGGGAGAAATATTAGTATCAGGCAGGGATGCTCAAGGGTTTATTCAGTACATGGTTACAAATGATATATCTAAAATGCAATCAGGTAGGGTTATGTATTCGCCTGTATGTTATCCTACAGGAGGTGTGGTAGATGACATACTTATTTATAAAAAAGGAGATGAAGAGTATCTTCTAGTGGTAAATGCAGCAAATACCGATAAGGATTTTGAATGGTTTATATCCAATAAAAAAGGACAGGTAGATATAATAAACAAATCAAACGAATATGCACAATTAGCACTTCAAGGACCAAATGCCCAGAGTATACTGCAAAACGTTGTAGATATTGATCTTAATGATCTGAAGTTCTTCAGATTTTTAGAAAATGTAAATATATGCGGTATTAATGCATTAATTTCTCGTACGGGGTATACAGGAGAGGATGGATTTGAGCTATACATATCTCCAAACGATGCGGTATATGTATGGGATATGTTATTGGAAAAAGGAGAGGGATACGGTTTAAAACCAATTGGCCTTGGAGCAAGGGATACTCTACGATTTGAAGCTGCATTACCCCTTTATGGACAGGAAATATCAGAGGATATCTCACCACTAGAAGGGGGATTGGGATATTTTGTTAAGCTTAAGAAGGACAGTTTTGTAGGTAAAGATGCATTGCTTCAACAAAAACAAGAAGGTGTTTTAAGAAGGCTTATAGGTTTTGAGATGGTAGGACGTGGACTTGCCCGCAGTCATTATAAAATAGAAATAGATGAAGTGGAATTAGGTTTTGTCACTAGTGGTAATTTTTCACCTACCTTAAATAAAAATTTGGGCATGGCTATTATAGATGAAAAATATGCAGTTGAAGGACAAAAAATATGTGTTATAGTAAGAAACAAGCCCATTGAGGCTAAAATAATAGAGATCCCATTTTATAAAAAACAATATAAAAAATAATACGATATTAACTATATAAGGAGGTTTAATATTATGGGAAAATTGAAGTATTCAAAAGATCATGAATGGGTAAAGATTGATGGTGACAGGGCATACATAGGAATTACCGATCATGCTCAGAAATCATTAGGGGATATAGTATTTGTGGAGCTACCGGAAGTAGATGTGGAATTAGATGCAGGAGATCAGTTGGCGGTGGTAGAATCAGTAAAAGCTGCATCTGATGTTTATTCTCCTATTTCGGGGACTGTTATAGAGGTAAATGAAGAATTAGATGCATCTCCTGAGCTAATAAATGAAAATGCATATGATAGCTGGATTGCCATACTTAGCATAAAGGATGTATCTGAGCTTGATGAACTTATGGACGAAACAGAATATGAAAAATTCTGTAAAGAGGAGGATTAAACATGTCGGGGTATGTACCTAATACTTGGGAAGAGCAGAGTAAAATGTTATCAGAATTAGGATATCATCATATGGAGGAGCTCTTTAATGACATACCGGATAGTTTAAAGTTAAAGACAGACATGGACTTGCCAAAGTCCATGTCTGAGATAGAACTTAAAAAACATATGCAAAGTTTGGCGAATAAAAACAGAAATATAGAAGATAATGCTTGCTTTTTAGGGGCAGGTGCATATGACCATTATATACCAAGTACAGTGGATTATGTATTGAATAGGGGAGAGTTTTATACAGCATATACACCATATCAGCCGGAAATAAGTCAAGGAACTCTTCAGTCAATATTTGAATATCAAACTATGATATGCGAGCTTACAGGTATGGAGATATCCAATGCTTCTATATATGATGGGGCAACTGCACTAACGGAAGCTGCACTTATGGCATGTGGAGTTACAAGACGACAAGAAGTATTGGTAGCATCTAATGTGCATCCAGAAGCAAGACAGGTTTTAAATACATATGCTTCTTGTCGTGGAATAAAGGTGACAGAGATAGCTCACAAAGAGGGCATAGTGGATTTAGATTTACTAAAGAAGGCTTTGTCCAATGATGTTTCTGCCGTGATTGTACAAACTCCAAATTTTTTTGGTTTTATTGAGCAGATACAGCCTATTATAGAGCTTGTTCATGAATATAAGGCTTTATTTATTGCATATGTTGACCCTATATCCCTTTCTATATTAACACCACCTGGTAACTTTGGTGCGGATATAGTAGTTGGTGAAGGTCAGGCGCTTGGTAATCCTTTGGGATTTGGAGGCCCATATTTGGGTTTTTTTGCTACTACCCGAAAGCTTATGAGAAAAATGCCAGGTAGGGTTGTGGGTGAAACTCATGATTTGGATGGAAAGCGTGGTTTTGTTTTGACCCTACAGACACGTGAGCAACACATAAGACGGGATAAGGCAACTTCAAATATTTGTTCAAACCAAAATTTAAATGCATTGGCTGCTGCTGTGTATATGTCTACGTTGGGGAAATGTGGTATAAGGGAAGTGGCTAAATTATCCCTTAACAAGGCCCATTATCTGTTTGAAAAGTTAGTATCCATACAAGGAGTGGAACCGGCTTTTAGAGATTCTCCGGTATTTTTCAAGGAATTTCCCTTAAGCATATCTATTCCTCCTTTGAAACTTAATAAAAAACTATTAGAATACAATATCATAGGTGGATATGAATTAAGCAGTGTTTATCCTGAAATTTCTAATGGTTGGCTAATAGCAGTTACTGAAAAGCGAACAAAGGATGAAATGGATCGGCTGGTAGAAAAGGTGGGTGAACTTGTATGAATAGGAAAAAAAGACCTCTTATATTTGAATTGAGCCATAAAGGGCGAAAAGGATATTCATTACCAAACTGTGATGTGCCAGAATATCATTTAGAAGAGAAATTACCAAGAAAATATATAAGAACGGAGGAAGCAGAACTACCAGAGGTCAGCGAAGTAGACATAATAAGACATTATGTGTCACTATCAAAGCTTAATTACGGAGTGGATACAGGATTCTATCCTTTAGGTTCTTGCACTATGAAGTATAATCCAAAGATAAATGAAGTTGTAGCAAAATTATACGGTTTTACATCTGTACATCCATATCAATCAAAGGAAACGGTTCAAGGTTGTCTTGAACTTATGTATAATTTGACAGATATGCTATGTGAGATAACTGGAATGGATGCAATGACACTTCAGCCAGCAGCAGGTGCCCATGGAGAGCTTACCGGTCTTATGCTTATAAAGGCTTATCACAGTAATAGAGGGGATACAAAAAGAACAAAGATTATAGTACCTGACTCTGCACATGGTACTAATCCTGCATCGGCATCTATGGCAGGTTTTGATGTTGTGGAAGTGAAATCCAATCCAGATGGTGGTGTGGATTTAGAATCATTAAAAATGGTCATGAATGATGAAGTAGCGGGTCTTATGCTCACAAACCCAAATACACTAGGGCTATTTGATAAGAACATAACTGAAATTTCAGATATAGTTCATGAAAAAGGTGGGCTTCTATATTATGACGGGGCTAATTTAAATGCCATAATGGGGGTAGCACGTCCAGGAGATATGGGGTTTGATGTGGTACATTTAAATCTTCATAAAACATTTAGCACTCCTCATGGAGGAGGCGGTCCTGGAGCGGGTCCAGTAGGTGTAAGAAAAGGTTTGGCACAATTTTTACCTGTACCGGTTATAGCACATAAAAATGATATATTTTATTTGAATTATGATATGCCACTTTCTATAGGAAAGGTAAAATCATTTTATGGTAATTTCAATGTCTTGGTAAAGGCGTATGCATATATATTATTACTAGGTTCTAGAGGATTAAAAGAAGCTTCACAGAACGCTGTGCTGAATGCGAATTATGTTATGCATAAACTTAAAGATCATTATATAGTACCTTACGGTAATCGAATCTGTATGCACGAATTTGTGCTGTCGGCAGAAAATCAAATGCAGTATGATATATCTGCTTTAGATATAGCAAAAAGGCTTATAGATTTAGGAATTCATCCACCAACAATATATTTTCCGTTAATAGTAAAAGAAGCCCTTATGATAGAGCCTACTGAAACGGAGAGTAAAGAAACCCTTGATGAGTTTATAGAGATGATGATACAAATTGCAAACGAAGCAAAAGAAATGCCTGAAAAGCTCAAAAATGCACCATGTGAAGCTCCCGCCCGTCGCCTAGACGAAGCAGAGGCAGCTAGACACCCCATCTTGAGATGGAAAAATGTAGACTATAAAAAATAAGAGGTATGCTTTATGGATGTATTTGATATTATAGGTCCAGTAATGGTTGGTCCATCAAGCTCCCATACAGCAGGAGCAGTACGAATAGGCAGAGTAGCGAGGGTGATACTTGGAGAACCTGTTATAGAGGTAGATATTGTATTTCATGGCTCGTTTGCAAAAACTTATAAGGGACATGGTACTGATAGAGCTGTCATTGGTGGTTTACTAGGTATGGGCACCGATGATCCTCGTATAAAAAATAGTTTGGCTATAGCACAATCACAGGGTATGAAATTTTCATTCGATACTGCAGATCTTGGAGATGTCCATCCAAATACCACTCTTATAAGGGCTTATGGAATAGATGGTAAAAAAATAGAGGTAATGGGTAGTTCCATAGGCGGTGGAAGTATTATAATAAAAAAGTTGAATGGATTGGATGTAGATTTTACTGGAGATTTAAATACTATTATAGTCTTTCATAAAGATGCCCCCGGTGCAGTAGCTAGTGTCACTAATTTGCTTGCGGGTAAACGTATAAATATAGCGCAGATGAAGGTATTTCGCTCCCGCCGTGGAGGGGATGCTGTAATGGTTATAGATGTAGATGATGAACCGACAAAGGATGTGGTTGATTCCATATCTACATTATCTAGCATAAAAGAGACAGTGGTTATTTCACCAGTATGACAGGAGGTTTTTAATAGTGTCCAATTTTGACTCTGTGCAAGATCTTATTGAAAAAGCTAGCAAATGTTCTATACCGATATATGAGGTAGTATTGGAGGAACAGGCTATAGAGATGGGTAAATCAAAAGAAGAGCTATACAATGATATGGCTAGAAATCTTGAGATAATGGAGCAATCAATAGCAAAGGGGATAAAACCTTATGTCAAATCCCAAAGTGGACTTAGCGGTGGAGATGCCTATAAATTACAATCTGCTTTTGAAATGGGCATTACAATAGGCGGGAGTATGCTGGATAAGGCTCTTATAAAGGCATTAGCAATATCAGAAGCGAATGCATGCATGGAACGTATAGTGGCTGCTCCAACAGCAGGATCATGCGGTATTATACCAGCTGTAATTCTCACCATCATGGAAGAAAAAAACATCAGTAGGGACAAGGCAGTTATGGGTCTTTTTACAGCAGGTGGCATAGGCATGGTAATTGCAAAAAGAGCAAGTGTTTCCGGAGCACAAGGAGGCTGTCAGGCTGAGTGCGGGAGTGCATCTGCTATGGCTGCAGCAGCATTAGTGGAGATGATGGAAGGCACTCCCGAGATGGCGGGACATGCATGTGCAATAGCACTTAAAAATGTACTTGGGTTGGTATGCGACCCAGTAGCTGGACTGGTAGAGGTACCATGTATAAAGCGAAATGCTATGGGTGCTGCAAATGCCCTTGTTTCTGCAGATCTTGCCCTAGCAGGTATAAAAAGCATTATACCAGTTGATGAAGTGATAGATGCAATGAAATCAGTAGGAAATTTGATGATGCCGGCATTGAAGGAGACAGCGGAGGCAGGTTTGGCTGCTACGCCTACTGCTTGCAAACTTACAAAACATATATTTAGTTAGGAGTATATGCAGTAAATGGAGTATAATAAATAATCCATTTACTGCATATTGAATTTTTATGGAAGGTACCTGCTTTTCTGACCATTATACATAAAAAAACTTCCAAATACATATAAATCTTAATAAGAGGCCATATTGTCGAATTATGGGGGTTTATTTTATATATTATTTCATATATAATAATTTTCGATGTATAAAGACGAAATAAAGACATAGGAGGAGATCATGGATTTAAAGATGCTAATCATGCTAGCAGGAGGATTAGGTTTGTTCCTCTATGGCATGAAGATGATGGGCGATGGCCTTGAAAAAGCGGCCGGTGACAAATTGAAGAGATTATTGGAGGCATTGACTACCAATAGGATTATGGGAGTTTTGGTAGGTACTGCTGTAACAGCTATAATACAGAGCTCTAGTGCAGTTACCGTTATGGTTATAGGCTTTGTAAATGCAGGTCTTATGACCCTTGAGCAAGCTGTCGGGGTTATTATGGGTGCCAATATAGGTACTACTATTACATCTCAGCTGATAGCCTTTGATCTATCTGGTGCAGCTCCCGTAGCTGTATTTTTAGGTGTTGGATGTATATTTTTTTCTAAGAGAAAATCGTTTAAAAAATTTGGTGAAATACTAGCAGGGTTTGGTATATTATTTATGGGATTGGATATTATGTCATCTTCAATGGCACCTCTTGGGACTAATGAACAATTTCGAAGTCTTATGGTTAAATTCGAAAATCCCATATTAGGTCTTTTAGCTGGTATGCTTCTTACTGCACTTATTCAAAGTTCCAGTGCTTCAATTGGTATACTTCAGGCATTGGCTATGCAGGGTGCTATAACACTTGATTCTGCTATTTTTATATTATTTGGTCAAAATATAGGTACATGTGTTACTGCACTTATTGCAAGTATAGGAACCACTACTACTGCTAAGAGAGCTGCAATTATGCATCTTTTATTTAATATACTAGGTACTATTTTGTTTACTATACTTATTGTTGTAGGAGTACCTTATGTTCCGTTTATTAAATCACTAAGTCCAAATGATGCAGTAAGACAATTTGCAAATGCCCATACTGCATTTAATATAATAAACGTAATTTTGTTATTACCATTGGCAAATTATTTGGTTACCCTTTCTAAAAAGTTAGTGCCGGGAAAAGAATCCGACTCTGAGGGTATGCATCTTATGTATTTGGACGAGCGTATAATGGAAACTCCTCCAATAGCTGTAGCACAGATATTAAAAGAAGTAGGTAGGATGGGCGATCTGGCCAGGCAAAATGTAGAGGTTGCAATGAATGCGTTTTTAAATAGGGATGAAAATGCTACGGAAGATATATATAGAAGGGAAAAGCTTATAAATTTTTTGAATAAGGAAATTACCAGATATCTGGTTATGGCAAATGGACTATCCCTTCAAAATTCTGATTTAAAGCTTATCGGCAGTCTTTTTCATGTAGTTAACGATATGGAACGGGTAAGCGATCATGCAGAGAACTTGGCTGAATATACTGAATATATAGTTGAAAATAATATAAGCTTTTCTCCAGCGGCTATTGAAGAAATGCAGGATATAAACATAAAAGTGATAAATATGTTAGAAGATTCCATAGAAGCGGTAAAAAAGAGGGATAAAGTTTTAGCAGCTAAGGTTCAACCCCAGGAGCGGAAGGTGGACGAGCTCGAAGAATTGCTCAGACAAAGTCATATAGATAGATTAAATAAGGGTGAGTGCACGGTAAATTCGGGAGTGGTATTTCTAGATGTGGTTACTAATCTTGAGAGAATAGGTGACCATGCTAGCAATTTAGCTTATTCTGTAATTGATAACTAATAAATCCAAAACGGTAACATTTTTTTGATAGAATGTGACAATTTTTAATTATATGTAAAAAAAAATTTAAAAAGCTTGTAATCCGATTTAAAAATGTTATACTAAAATAGAAATGTGTTTTTCAAGGGAGGCTTTTTTAAAGTGCGAAGGGCGAATTCCAAAGGGGCTGGTACCCTTTTCTTATTTTTATTAGCTGGTGTTATTGTAGGTAGCACAATAGGAAATATACTAGGTTCATATTTTGATCTGGATATCTTCAATAAAAGTATAGAAATTGGTACACTGGATAAACCATTATATTTGGATTTGTCCATTTTACGTCTTACCTTTGGTTTGACATTTATTATCAACTTTGGGACAATACTAGGTGTTCTGTTGGGAATATATTTCTACCGTAAGGCATAATTTTAATTGTTATCAAATATGCACTTATTGGCTATAATCTATAAATATACTAAGCTTGGAAGGAGTACAAAAAGTCGATGGGTATCTTCAATATGTTTTCTAAGGATTTAGGAATTGATCTTGGAACAGCAAATACATTGGTGTATGTAAAGGGTAAGGATATTGTAATTAGAGAACCTTCAGTAGTTGCGGTTAGAAGTGATCGCAAACAGGTATTGGCAGTTGGTGAAGAAGCAAAACGTATGATAGGTAGAACCCCTGGAAATATAGTGGCTATACGTCCGATGAAAGAAGGGGTTATTGCTGATTTTGATGTCACGCAGGAGATGCTTAAATATTTTATAAAGAAATCAATGGCAAAGAGTATGCATGCCCATCCTCGCATAGTAGTGTGTGTGCCATCAGGTGTTACAGAGGTTGAAAAACGTGCAGTAGAAGAAGCTACCAGGCAGGCGGGAGCAAGGGAAGCATATCTAGTCGAAGAACCAATGGCAGCGGCTATAGGTGCAGGGTTACCTGTAAATGAACCTACTGGAAGTATGGTAGTAGATATAGGTGGTGGCACTAGCGAAGTGGCTATAATTTCCCTTGGGGGCATTGTAACTAGCAAGTCACTGCGAGTAGGTGGTAATAAGCTTGATGATGCTATTATATTCTATATCAAAAAAGAATATAATCTCATGATAGGTGAAAGAACGGCAGAGGAGATAAAAATAACTATAGGTTCAGCATTTCCGAAGGAACAAGAACAGGCTATGGATATACGGGGAAGAGATTTGGTAACAGGCTTACCAAAAACTTTAAGAATAACATCTACAGAGATATTGGAAGCATTAAAAGAACCTGTAAATAGTATCGTAGATGCTATAAAGCTTACTCTGGAAAAAACACCTCCGGAACTTGCTGCTGATATAATGGATAAAGGAATAATGCTCACAGGTGGCGGAGCTTTGCTAGAAGGAATGGATAAGCTTATAAGGCAAGAGACGGGTATGCCTGTGCACATAGCAGAAAATCCTTTAGATTGCGTGGCAATTGGAGCTGGTAAGGTAGTAGAAGAGATTGAGACACTAAAGAAAGTGGCTATTTCTAGTAGAAATTCATAAGGGGGTGTTTTAATTGCCCCAGTCAACCAAAAAGCGCTCTTTTATAATAATTATTATAGTCTGTGCTATTTTGATAGCTCTTATGGTTTTTACGTCTGAAAATCGTCGTAGCAATATGACTGGTATAGAAGGTTTTTTAGGTGAGTTGATAAGGCCTGTGCAGAAACTATTTTATACTATTAATTCTTCTGTTTATAGTCTGTTTGCAGGTATCGGTGATAATATAAATATGAAAGCCGATTATATAAGCCTTCAAAAGCAAGTGGAGGATCTTGAAAAAGAGCTTTTAAATAAGCAGGAGATTGAAAAACAAAATCAGCGTTTAAAAGAACTTTTAGATTTTTCAAAGGAAAATGAAGATTTTGTTGTGACAGGTGCTCGGGTGATTGGAAAAAATGAAGGTGGATGGTTCAACGTTATTATTATAGATAAGGGTAAAAATCATGGGGTAGATGTAAATATGGCAGTAGTTACTGGTAAGGGTTTAGTCGGCAGGGTGTTTCAAGTAGGATCTAATTGGGCAAAAGTTAGGACTATAGTGGATGGACAAAGTGGTGTAAGTGCTATTGTAGAACGTACGAGGGATAATGGTCTGGTTAAGGGAAATAATAGTATCGGTGATGAGGATGGTATGTGCAGAATGGTTTTTCTGCCTACAGATTCAGACTTGATAGAAGGAGATAAGGTCATAACTTCAGGGTTAGGGGAAATATTTCCTAAAGGCATATATATAGGAGAGGTAAAAAAAGTTGTAAAGGAAAAACGTGATTTTTTCAAAACGGCAACTATTGAACCTGGAGTAGATTTTAAGAGACTTGAAGAAGTACTGGTAATAAAGCATGTTCACCATTTTGAAGAAACAGAGTAGGGGATTTGTTGCATTATGAGGATATGGATAATTTTACTTATTTTAATATTTAATGTAGTAATTCAGTCTACTTTGTTGCCCTTTATAGAAATAGGCGGGGTGATGCCCGATACGTTGATGATGCTAGTTATATCCTTTTCGTTGCTGTCTGGGAATCCAACCAGCGCAATTATAGGACTATGTGGAGGACTGTTGCAGGATATATTGTTTGGAAGCCAATTAGGCATATGTGCATTCCAATATATGGTGATAGGCTATTTGGTAGGATTAACCCGTGAAAATTTATATGTTGGACCTGTTATGTTTCCTATGGTGTTTGCAGCAACTGGTATTTTTATAAAACAGATAATGATGTATATATATGCTTTTTTTGTTAAGATGAATTTGCCTATAGGTGATGTTATGCTAAAAATAGCATTGCCAGAGGCTATATATACTGCGATATTGATGCCTATAATATACCATTATATACTAAAGCTATATAAGCATAAATTTATGACAAAAAGGATATATTTTAGATAAGAAGATAACTAGGGAGACATAAAATTAAGAAGTGGGATTTTATAAAGAATAGATATACCCAATTGGGGTTACTATTCTTTTTTTTATTTATTATATTAATAGGCGATATAAATCAATCCATTTTGGAAACTGTTAATATCATTAAATGGATTGATGAAAAACTTAGTAATAAAACTACCATATAAAAAGTCCACATATAAGGAAATAGATGTTAAAATATTAATAGTAGTTTTAATGAATAATTATACAAAAATAGATTGGAGGGAGTACTATGTGCTATGTCCGTGGCAAAATGCTTGACTTTATGCAAATGCAATTTTGTTTTCATTTCCAAGAAGCGGATTAAAGAAGTGAGATCAATATGAAAAAACATTTGCTTTGTTGCTTGCCATTGTTATGTGATTTTGCATTTTTTCTCCTGACTTTGCGACGACAATAGTATGCAGATTGCTATGTTGGATAGCTGTTGTCTTTAGCTCCGATAACATAGAAAATAAACTTATGCAGGATTACAGTGTGGTTTCAGAACTGACTTTCTAATTTATACATTTGGTATATAGATGGGTGTTCATTCCTGTATCTACTTTTAAGATGGTATAGTGAATATTGCTGGATTAGAAGAGTAAATTATAGCATCGGATAATATAGTTGTGTATAAAGGTTAATATACAAAAATATCAAATGTAAATGCTACAGCTACAAACAATTGAAAAACGTTTTAATTAAACTCTTTTTTATTTTTATTATGCATGATACAATATAATAGACATGCTATGATATATTTGAGGAAAAGGTGTATGATTATGAAGAAGTTTTTTAAAAGCAGGTTTTTTGTGTTTTCTCTCATATGTGTATGCTTATTTACAACATTGGGTATTCGTTTGGCCTATTTAACCTTGAAAAAAGGAGAGACATACTATGTTTTATCTCAGGAACGAAAATCCGTAAAATTGACTTTAAGAGGCAGAAGAGGAAATATTTTAGATCGAAACGGTATTCCCCTTGCTATTAATAGACAGATATATGTAGTTGAGATTGATGGGCAGCAGATACCAAACGATCCCAAACAGCTTAATAATATGCTTATAAACCTTATAAATATAGTAGAAGGCAATGAGGATAAATTGGTGGATAATCTACCGATAAAATACGATAAACCTCAGGGCTTTTATTATGATTTGGGCAACAGTGATCCTGATATTCAAAAAAATAGATATAAAAGATGGGCAAGGGATGCAAATATTAAAGGTGATAATTTACCGGCTGATGAAGTTATGAAAAAGCTTAAAGAGAGATTTAAAATAGATGATAATATCCCCGATGAATTGGCACGTAAGGTTGTCTCCATAAGAATGGATTTGTATATGAACAGATATAAAGAATATAGGCCTATACGGGTAGCAGAAAATATAAATGCTAAAACGGTGGCTCAAGTAGAAACGTATCTTGCAGATTTACCTGGAGTACAGACCAGGGTGGAAAGTGGCAGATATTATCCTATGGGCGATACTGCTTCCCATATAATAGGTTACGTTGGTAGAATATCTCAAGAAAAGGCAGAAAACTGTGAAAAAGAGGGATATGATGTATCAAGCGATAAAATAGGTATAAATGGTATTGAGGGCGCCTTTGAAAAATGGCTAACAGGTAGTACTAATGAAAAGCATGGTCTTCTCTGGGCTGAAGTTAATTCTTCCGGCAGGATAGCCAAAGTACTTAAGGAGGAGCCACCGGAGGATGGCAATGATATATATCTTACTCTAGATAGTAGATTGCAAAAATGTGCTGAAGATATATTGGCAGAAGAGATAACCAAAATGCAAAATGGTATGGCTCCATATGATGGAGAACGTAATAGGGCACCGCTTGCTAAAAATGGTGCAGCTGTGATTATCGATGTACATACAGGCGAGATACTCTCCATGGCTAGCTATCCTTCGTTTGATTTGAATCTATTTGTAGATGGTATATCAAGTAAGAATTACAACAAATTAGTTGATGATCCTGCTAAACCATTATATGGGCTTGCATTTCAGGGAGGGATCGCTCCTGGTTCGGTTTTTAAAATGCTAGTTGGTATAGCCGGCCTTATGGAAGGAAAAGTGGGACTTCATGAACAAATATATGATAGGGTATATTATGATGTTTATGATAAATATCATCCGCCGGCTTGTTCAAAGAAATCGGGACATGGTAATGAGGATTTGGTAGATGCCCTAAAACATTCTTGTAACTATTATTTTTATACAGTAGCCGATCGATTGGGTATAGATGCTATAAATCATTGGGCAAAAGAATTTGGACTTATTGGACATACCGGCCTTGAAATACTTGATAAAGATGCCGATTATAATATTGTAGCCAGTCCAGATATAAAAGAAAAGGCAGAAAGATATAATATAAAATCCCAAATATATGCTGAGATGAAGGCATATGGTTATTTTAAGGACTTAAATAGTAATGAACAAAAAGAAGCAAAGGATGAACTTTTAAATGCCCTTGCGGATGTTCCACTATCAAATTCCCATGTTGAAGATACGAAGCTTATAAGAAAGATTTTTGAGGATAAGGGCTATTTTGAATTTAAGGATGAAAATAATGATGGGAAGGATGATATATTTGGTATTACAAAGAAAAAAATGAATCAAAATAAAATAAATGCTAGTTATAGGGTAAGGCAGATACTCGTAGATAGGAAGCGGTGGAAGGGAAATGATACGGTAATAACTGGTATTGGACAGAGCTATACACAAATAAGCCCATTAGGGATAGCTAGATATGTAGCTGCAATAGCTAATAATGGGAATGTGTTGGAGACCCATGTGGTAAAGGATGTAGTATCACCTGAAGGCAAAATAGTAAAAAAGACGGAGCCGGTTGTTTTAAATAAACTAGATGTGCCCCAATCATATTTTGATGCTGTAAAACTTGGTATGCATAAGGTTGTGTATGATTTCGGTGGAGCTGGGGGTGGAGGAACAGCTTCAAAATACTTTAAAGATATGGATTCTAATATTACTTTAGGCGGAAAGACTGGTACAGCTCAGGTAATTGCAGGAAAAGAAGAACGAAACAATGCATGGTTTGTCGCGTTTTCACCATATGAAGATCCTGAGATTGCAGTAGCCGTTGCTATACCAAATGGACGTACAGCTGGTAATGCAGCTCCAGTGGCTAGACGTATACTTGAGGAATACTATAGAATAAAAAATCAGCAAAAAACAGATACGATTCAGGAAACAAATAAACCGCTGCAATAATGCTATTAATATTTAATATATGTTTTATAGAAGGATTTTAAACTTTTTTGACGAAATAATTTAATTGTAGAATGGAGGCAAAAAATGAAAGAGAGTTCGGTATTATTTAAAGGGATGCGAGGTGGTATAAAAGTATATATAGATGACGATGCCGAGCTGTCCCAGATAAAATCAGATCTAACAAGCAAAATAGAAGAGAATATCCATTTTTTTGATGGTACAGCTGTTAATCTTTTTATTATGGGTAAAAAACTTGATCCTCAAGAAAAAGGTGAGATATTAAGTTTACTTGCCCATGATATTGATATAGGTAGTATTAAGTTTGGGGATGCTGTCCATTCCGATCAACAAAATCAGGCTCATCTTGAAAAAGAAGTAAATGCTGCTATGGATGCTGATAGGACAAGATTTGTAAAAGGGACTATACGGAGTGGACAACGAATTTTTTATCAGGGAAATGTAGTTGTAGTAGGTGATGTAAATCCTGGTGGCGAGGTTATTGCAGAAGGCAATATAGTAGTGTTTGGTAACTTAAGGGGATTGGCCCATGCAGGTGCTACTGGCAATAAGGATGCATATGTAGTTTCCATTAGTCTGCAACCTACCCAATTGCGAATAGCTACTGTAATTACTAGACCACCAGAAGAGGATAAGGCTAAAAGTAACTGCCCTGAGATTGCATACATAAAGGATAATATCTTGGTTATAGAACCGTACTCATCTATAAGGATAAAGTAGTTATTGGGAGGAGTGTATTTCATGGGAGAGGTCATAGTAGTAACATCTGGTAAGGGAGGAGTTGGAAAAACTACCACTACAGCCAATATAGGAACTTCCCTTGCAATGGAAGGCAAAAAAGTAGTATTGGTAGATGCAGATATCGGTCTTCGAAATCTGGATGTAGTGCTTGGATTGGAAAATAGAATAGTATATGATTTGGTAGACGTAGTAGAAGGTGTTTGTCGTTTAAAACAAGCTCTCATAAAGGATAAACGATTTGACAGTCTATATTTGCTTCCATCTGCTCAGACAAAGGACAAAAATGCCGTATCCCCTGAGCAAATGCAAAAATTGACTGAGCAGTTAAAACAAGAATTTGATTACATAATAATCGATTGTCCAGCAGGTATTGAACAGGGTTTTAAAAATGCAATTGCAGGAGCAGAACAGGCTATAGTTGTTACTATACCAGAGGTATCAGCAGTGAGAGATGCTGATAGAATAATTGGGCTTTTATCATCAAATGGATTATCCAATCCCCAACTGGTTATTAATCGTTTACGTATAGATTTAGTGAAACGGGGAGATATGATGAATATAGATGATACTATAGACATATTAGGAGTTGATCTATTGGGGGTAGTGCCTGATGATGAACATATAGTTGTAGCTACCAATAGGGGTGAGCCAGTGGCTATAGATAACGAATCCATGTCTGGAAAGGCATTCAGAAATATTGCAAAACGCATAATAGGTGAAGATGTACCTATTATGGAAATGAATGGAGAAGAAACTTTTATGGACAAAATAAAACGTCTGTTTGGTAAAAAGAAATCATACTAGGAGGGGGATACATTGATCGAATTATTTAAGTTTTTTGGAAAGGGACAAGCACCAAGCAAGGATATTGCAAAGGAGAGGCTCAAGTTGGTTTTGGTACATGACCGTGCCAATGTTTCCCCTAAATATTTAGATATGATAAAAGATGATGTTATAAAGGCAGTTTCTAGCTATATGGAGATAGAAGAAGATGCTATTGATATACACCTTACTCGCGTGTGCAATAAAGACGATACATATACTTCTACATTGATAGCCAATATACCAATAAAGAAAATGAAAAACATAGGGAAAAATAAAGGTTAATGTCAAAAAGAGGGGATGCAATGATTGCAATCCCTCTTTTTTGTGTGTTATAATATAGTGGTTGTATATGTAATTATGCCGTGGAGGATAAGACTAAATGTTAGATAAAAAGTTGTTAAAGAACTTTGATTTTATGATTGTAATACTTATTTGCTTGCTTGTTGGTTTTGGGGCAATAGGTATTGGCATAGCTATGCGGTCTCCTACAGAGGGACAGGGCGGTATAACTGAAATGATAGGCAATTTTAATTTGAAATATGTTCAGCTTCACCTTTTATGGGCTGCTACTGGGCTGGTACTTATGCTTATTACTGCCAGTATAGATTATAATGTTTTAAAGGATATGTCTGCATATATATATTGGATAATAGTTGCACTGCTTTTATATGTTGATGCCAAGGGGAATGTTGCTGGAAATGCACAAAGTTGGATTGTACTTGGCCCATTTAAACTACAACCATCAGAATTTGCAAAATTAGCCATAATAATAACCACTGCTAAGGTACTGTCTAAGGATGAGGAAAGTGACGGTAAATTAAGTCATCTGAAAGACTTAATACCCTTAATCGTCAAAATAGCCATTCCCTTGGTTTTGGTGGCAATTCAGCCCGATTTTGGTACTGCTACGGTATTCATGGCTATAATATTTGGTATATTATTTGTAGCTGGTATAAGCTATAAATTGTTGTTTGGCATAATAGGTGCAGGAGTGGCTTGTATTCCTTTGTTATGGTTTGGTTTTTTATCAGATGTTCAAAAAAATCGTATATTGGTATTTTTAAATCCTGGTTTAGATCCTCTAGGGGAAGGATATCATGTGACACAATCTCTCATAGCTATAGGGTCTGGCCAGATATATGGCAAAGGGCTGCTTACCGATAATACTTTAAGTCAGCTAAATTTTCTGCCTGCTAAGCATACAGACTTTATTTTCTCTGTTACGGCAGAGGCGTTGGGATTTATGGGAGGTATTATAATAATATTACTTTATCTTGCGTTAATAATTCGTACTATGAAAATAGCTTCAAAATCAAAGGATAAATTCGGTGCTTTGTTGGTGACAGGAGTAGCTTCTATGATAATGTTTCATATATTCGAAAATATTGGTATGACTATGGGACTTATGCCGGTTACCGGTATACCCCTGCCATTTATGAGTTATGGCGGGAGTTCCATGTGGACAAATATGATAGCATATGGCATGGTACTTAGTGTAGGCATGCGTAGACAAAAGATTAAGTTTTAGGGGGGTCTTGTTTATGAATATAGCACTTATTGCCCATGATAAGAAAAAGACTGACATGGTGAACTTTTGTGTGGCTTATGAAAATATTTTAAAAAAACATAGATTATGTGCTACCGGTACAACTGGCAAGCTTATTGCAGAGGCTACAGGGCTTAATATTCACAGATTTTTATCCGGTCCTATAGGTGGTGACCAACAGATTGGCTCTATGGTAGCCTATAATAAAATAGATCTTGTAATTTTTTTGCGTGATCCTTTGACTGCTCAGCCCCATGAACCGGATGTTAATGCACTTCTTAGATTGTGTGATGTTCACAATATACCTCTAGCTACTAACATGGCGACTGCAGAAGTAATGGTGAAGGCAATAGATCGTGGAGACTTAGATTGGAGATTGATAGTTAACCCACCAGATGACGAGGATAAGCTATTCGGACAATTTTAGATTGTAATTCTTATAATATACCCATAACTCTAAGAAAATTTAGAGTTATGGGTATATTATTATGCCATCCTAAATATATTTTAATTAGTAAGGAGGGAAACATAGGATGGAAGGAAATACTCAAAAGATACCCAATTATCCTCGGACAAAGAGCAAGTATAAATATCGTACTAGACCTGTAAGACAGGCTAATACACATACAACCAGATCATATAATTATAGGGGCTATAATAATGATTTGGAAGATCAAAAAAAGACTGATATGCTACTAGCCAAATTAATCATATGTGTAGTGATAATTCTGCTAATAGTAAGTCTTAAATCTATTGATAAGCCCTTTGCGCAAAAAATAGTTGACAAGGTTAGAATAGCTGTTACTCAGGATTTCGATATGGAGGAATCATTTGGGAAGTTGAAATTTATAGATAAATATATTCCTGAGGATATAAAAACAGTTTTTAATGCAGATAAAGATAAAACATTGCATACAGCAGATGATGATGTGAAAGAAAAAGAAGAGATGCAATTTATAGCTCCCGCCGAAGGCAAAGTAGTGGGTTTTTTCGGTAAACAAGGATATATAAATGGTAAAAGGAATAATACAGGTATAGATATATTAGCTCAAAACGAAGGATATGTATATTGTGTTAGTGGCGGAAAGGTTATTGAGATATGGCAGGACAAAATATATGGCGAATGTGCAAAGATAGATCATGGGAATGGGATATCATCAGTTTATGCAGGGGTAGCAGATATGCAAGTAAAAGTAGGTCAGCAAGTACAACAAGGTGATTCTATTGGGAAAATGTCTATTAATGACAATGGGGAATATGTATTACATTTCAGAATGCTGAAAAAGGAAAAACCTATGGATCCACTGTCTTTTATTAGTGACAAAAATAAAGAAGTACAGTAGGAAGGATGTATAGAAGTTGATATGAAAGTAGGTACTTTTTTTGATATAGATATATATGTAAATAAGATTTTGGTGGTAGCAATGGCCATGGCCATATTTACAGGGCATGGTGCACGAATTACCACCATTTTTTTAGCTATGTTCATACATGAAATGTGCCATGTAATAGCTGCACACATGCTCAATTTAAAGGTACAAGAAATAGAATTATTGCCATTTGGAGGGGCCATACGAATAGAGAGTATATTTGAGATAAACCCCAGAAACGAAATAATAATATCTGCTGCAGGGCCTATATCCAACTTGGTTGTAATAATCATATATAATGCACTGGAGAATATAGGTGTGGTAATGAGTAGTTCAGCAGAGCTATTCCTTAAGTCTAATATAATGTTGGCAGGCTTTAATATACTACCTGCATTGCCCTTGGATGGTGGGAGAATACTTAGGGCTGCCCTTTGCAAACAAATAGGTTTCAAAAAGGCTACAAATGTGGCAGCAAATGGTGGTATTGTTTTGTCTATATTCCTCATTGCTACAGGGATATATGCTGCCTTTAACCAAATATTTAATATTACCTTGTTTTTAGCTGGCTTTTTTCTGATGTATTCAGCTTTTAAAGAGAAAAGGATAGCTACATACGTATTTTTAAGGGATATAACGTATAAAAAGGATATATTGCTAGAAGAAGGCGTACTACCTGTGAGATCTATGGTGGTATTATATAGTATGCCGTTAAAAGAAGTAATAAAGAACTTTACTCCCCATCAATATCATAATATCCAAATAGTAGATGAGCATATGAAAGTAAAAGGGATACTAACTGAAAGTCAAATTGTAAAAGGTGTTATGAATTTTAATATAAATGTACCTATTGGCCGATTATTAAATAAATAAGCAGAAAATAGAGGATTTTTATTTTTTTCGTAGAAAATATAAATGGGTATAAAATAACATGGGACTAAAGTAGCAGTTACTAAGGAGGCAATTATTTATTGGACACACAGTGTTTAGAGAGGATATTAAATCAAGTTGAGAAACCAACCCGTTACATGGGTAATGAATACAACATGGTGGAAAAGGATCCAGCTAAAATTGATATACGATTTGCTTTTGCATTTCCAGATGTATATGAGGTTGGTATGTCTCATCTTGGGATGAAAATATTATATCATTTACTGAATGAAAGGGATGATACTTATTGTGAACGGATTTTTGCCCCATGGATAGATATGGAGCAAAAAATGCGAGAGTGTGGTATTCCATTATTTGCCCTTGAAACAAAAGATTCAATAGCTGATTTTGATTTTATTGGTTTTACACTTCAATACGAGATGTGTTACACAAATGTATTAAATATGTTAGATCTTGCTGATATTCCCCTTTTATCGGAGAAAAGAGGTGAAGAATACCCTATAATCATTGCAGGAGGTCCTTGTGCATATAACGTAGAGCCGTTGGCTGATTTTATGGACCTTGTAGTGATGGGAGAGGGGGAGGAAGTCATACATGAAATATTAGATCTATACAAACAGTGTAAAGCCGAAGACAAAGGGAAAAAAGAATTTTTATTAGAGGCTGCCACAAAAATTAAAGGGGTGTATGTGCCAGCTTTTTATGATGTGTCATATGATGATGCTGGCATAGTAACTTGCATAAAGCCTAATAAGGCGGGAGTTCCATCCACGATACAAAAGCGCATAATAAAAGACTTAGATAGTACGTACTATCCTGATACTATGATAGTACCATTTATGAACATTGTTCATGACAGGATTATGCTGGAGATGTTTAGAGGATGTACTAGAGGATGTAGATTTTGTCAGGCTGGTATGTTATATAGGCCGGTGCGTGAACGGTCGAAAGATAACTTGGTGAGATTAGCAAATCGTTTGGTGAAAAATACCGGATATGATGAAATATCATTGTCATCTCTGAGTAGTAGTGATTATTCGCAGTTAGAAGAACTATGCAGTGAGCTTATGGAAAAATTCGAACCATGTGGTGTATCAATATCTTTACCATCGTTAAGAATAGATAATTTTGATAAAGAGTTTGTAAAGCAGGTACAAAGGGTACGAAAATCGGGTCTTACTTTTGCGCCTGAAGCAGGCACACAGAGATTAAGGGATGTTATAAATAAGGGTGTTACCCATGATGATCTTATGAAGAGTGTTCATACTGCATTTGAATTGGGATGGACAAGCATAAAACTGTATTTTATGATAGGACTGCCTACTGAGACTGAAGAGGATATTAAAGGTATATCAATATTAGCAGAAGGTGTTATAGATAAATACTTTGAAGTAAACAGGGGCAAAAGGCCACCGAAGCCTAGTATAACGGTGAGTACTTCTTCTTTTGTACCAAAGCCATTTACGCCGTTTCAATGGGTAGGACAAGATACGATGGATGATCTTAATGAAAAGCAGAACACTTTAAAACATTATCTTAACAAGAAGTACATAGATTATAATTGGCATGATTCTAAAGTAAGCTATCTTGAAGGTGTATTTGCTAGGGGGGATAGACGTCTAGGGAAAGTTTTGGTAAAAGCATTTAAGAATGGGTGTAAATTTGATAGTTGGGGTGATTGTTTTAATTTTGATGCATGGCTTAAGGCTTTTGATGAAGTAGGATTGGATCCTGCATTTTATGCGAATAGGATAAGGAATAAGGATGAAATTTTTCCATGGAATCACATTGATGTGGGGGTTAGTAGAACATATTTATGGAATGAGTATGAAAAAGCTTTAAAGGGTCAGCTTACCCCCGATTGTAGACTTGGATGCACCGGCTGTGGAGCCATTAGACTTGGGGGAGGTGCTTGTGATGCGCTTAATAGCAAAATATGAAAAGGATGACAGAGTAAAATATATATCACATTTGGATACCATGAGGGCAATTCAACGGGCATTAAGACGGGCAAATATTCCAATAGCTTTCTCAAAGGGTTTTAATCCCCATCCAAAGATATCCTTTGCTCCCGCCTTGTCAGTAGGTATAACCAGTCAGGGTGAATATATGGATATTATACTTGAACAGGCGATTTCTACATCTGCATTCGTGAAAAAAACAAATGATGCATTGCCAAAGGGATTGTCAATTATACAGGCTATAGAGGTGGATAAGAAGACGCCGTCATTAAATAGTATGATAAACATGGCAAGTTACCTTATAAAAGTTTTTGTCGGGAATATAGATGGAGAAAAAATTATAAATGATTTTTTAAATCAGGAGCATATTTATGTAGAAAAAAAGAAAAAAAAGAGTAGCAGAACAATAGACATAAGGGGCATGATATATGATATTAAATTTATTTCAGATGATGAAACTGGATTTGTTTTTAAATCTGATATAAGCACAGGCAGCCAAAAAAATTTAAATGCAGAGTTGTTTGTACGAGCATTTTTATCTTTTATGGGTATACTAAATGCTGAATTCAAAATACATAGAATTGATATGTTCATATATCATAATAATCGTTATATTACCCCAATGGAATTGTGAAATTGGGAGGTGTCCAATTGACCAAGCTAATAGTTGTAGATGTTCATAACAACCAGATCAGGGTAGCTATCTTAGAAGATGGTGATCTGGCAGAATTTTATATGGAAGATGATGATAATGAAGTATTGGTAGGTAATATATATAGGGGAAAGATTATAAATGTATTACCTGGGATGCAGGCTGCTTTTGTGGATATAGGACTTAATAAGAATGCATTTTTATATGTTGGAGATATAAATACGGATAAATCCTTATTTGAGTTTAAAAATGCCGATAATAAAATAGAGCATAGATTAAAAACGCCTTCTATTTCCGATGTAATACGTGAAGGCCAGGAAATAACAGTGCAGGTATTAAAAGAGCCTATGGGAACAAAGGGAGCTAGAATAACCACCCATATAACACTACCTGGACGATATCTAGTACTTATGCCTACTGTAAACTATGTAGGAGTATCAAGGCGAATAGATGATGAGGAAGAACGTCAACGTCTTAGAGAGATAGCTGAAAAGATAAAACCTGATGATATGGGTATTATAGTAAGAACAGCAGCAAAGGGTAAGGATATGCAGGATTTTATCCATGATGCAGAATTATTGTGTAGACTATGGGATAGTATAAAGAAAAAAGAGCAAAAGGGCAAGGTACCTAGGGTACTACATAAAGATGAAAGCCTTGTATACAGGACGGTAAGGGATCTATTTACACAGGATATTGATAAGTTTATAATAAATGATTACAATCAGTATTTACGTGTATTGGAGCTTATGGATGTCATATCACCACATCTCAAATCACGAGTGAATTATTTTGATGATGATAAGGATATATTTGAACGTTATGGTATCAATTACAAGATAGAAAAGGCTATTCAAAAAAAAGTATGGCTTAAAAATGGTGGATATTTAGTAATAGACCCTACAGAGGCATTAACAGTAGTTGATGTAAATACAGGAAAATTTGTAGGACGAAAAAATCTAGAAGATACGGTTTTAAAAACCAACCTAGAAGCGGCTGAAGAAATAGCTCATCAAATAAGATTGAGGGATATAGGTGGTATAATAATAATTGATTTTATAGATATGCAGCAGGAAGAACATAGGCAGCAAGTGCTGGAAGCTTTGAAACACGCATTAAAAAAGGATAGAACTAAGACTAATGTGGTAGGATTAACAGGATTAGGGCTTATTGAAATGACAAGGAAAAAAGTACGTAATAGACTTTCTACTGCATTTTTAAAACCTTGTCCATATTGTAATGGTACTGGCAAAGTATATTCAGAAAATATGATAGTGGCAAAGATAGAGAAAAATTTAGAGCAGTTTTTTAAAAGTTATGATGCCTGGGGTGCAGTAGTAGAAGTACATCCGGCTGTAGCAAGATTTTGGATGGATGATAATGGAAACGAACTAGACATACTAGAAAGTACTCTTAATAAAAGGATTTATATAAGTTCCAATGCAAAATTTCATATAGAGCAGATGAAGATTCGCCCTATAGGAGAACCACAAGATCTTGAGGGAATATTAATGGAATATACCGATGCAGTGTGCGTAGATAGTATAAGATCAAAAGATCAAACAGAAGTTTCGCACTTGATTTTTTTAGAGTAGCAACCTATTGGTATATAAGAGATTGTGAATTTTCGTGAATAAAGTTGTACATTCCGATTTTTACTGGAAAATATAGATAAAAACTTGAAATAAATCAGCATCCTTTCTATAATAGTTTAGTCACTACAAAAAACTTAAAAGAAAAGGATGCTGATAAAATGGACAAAAGTTATTTAAAGCAAATATTTAATTACATATTCAAGGTATACCATATTGAAGAAAAAATCAATACCTTAGAAGCTAGAGTTTCCTCAAAATTCAAACACCAAATAGCTGTAGACTAGTTATATAAAGGCATCAGCTATTGTTAACTGTTGTGATTTCTTCTTTTTAAATCTATGGATAGATATATAATTAGCAATTACCTTATCCACAAGGATTAATTTTTAACTTCCGCAAAAAAATGGGGAAACTCTAATCAAAACAGTTTATTGACAATGCTATAGATAATATGTTAGAATAAATTGTCGTGTAAACCGCTCGGATGTGGTTTTAAAAATTCCTTGTTATGGGGATGCCATTATTCGGCGAGTCTAGGTTAGAGGAGGTGCACAATATATGTATGCTGTAATAAGAACCGGTGGTAAGCAGTATCGCGTTAACGAAGGTGATGTATTAAAAGTAGAGAAGTTGACGGCAGATGAGGGAGCTACCATAGAGTTTGAAGAAGTTTTAGCTATTAGCAAGGATGATGGTTTGCTAGTTGGTACTCCTTTAGTAGAAGGTGCCAAAGTAGAAGCCAAAGTTCTTGGTCATGGTAAAGCAAAAAAGGTAATTGTATTTAAATACAAACCAAAGAAAGATTACAGAAAAAAACAAGGTCATCGTCAGCCTTATACAGAAGTGCAAATTACCAAGATTATTGGTTAACTTGTAGAGGCATATATGATTAATGTAAAGATTTTAAGAGATGTACAGGGATCTGTGCAGGGATTTGAATTGGTTGGACATGCAGGCTATGCACAGGCAGGTCAAGATATTGTGTGTGCAGCAGTGTCTGCCATAGTGCAAACTGCTGTTATGGGTTTATCTGATGTGCTTAATATAGATATAGATTATATGCAGCACAAGGGCAATGTAGTTTGTAGTATTTCTGAAAATATAGACCTGCAAAAAAGGAAGTATGCAGATATAATACTTGAAACTATGATTGTAGGCTTAAAAAGCATACAGCTCGAATATAATAAATATATTTCCATCAAAGAAATGGAGGTGGAATAGATGTTTAAAATGGATCTTCAATTGTTTGCCCACAAAAAGGGAGTCGGTAGTTCCAGAAATGGACGTGATAGCGAAGCAAAACGCTTAGGAGTGAAAAAGGGTGATGGTCAATTTGTTCTAGCAGGTAATATCCTAGTTAGACAGAGGGGAACTAAAATATACCCTGGAGCAAATGTTGCAAAGGGCAAAGATGATACCCTTTTCTCTTTAGTGGACGGCGTGGTTAAATTTGAACGTAAAGGAAAAGATAAAAAACAAGTTAGCGTATATTCAAAGGACGAAATGGTCGCTTTGCAATAATAAAAAAACCTATTGCCTTGAGCAATAGGTTTTTTTATAAAATGATGGATAAAATGTATTGAATTTGTAGTATAATATTGATATAATCCAAAGTATAGGTGATTAGATGTTTGTAGATATTGCAAAAATATATATAAAGGCTGGCGATGGTGGCAATGGTGCCATATCGTTTCGTCGTGAAAAATATGTTCCCAAAGGTGGACCTGATGGTGGTAATGGAGGCAATGGAGGCAATGTAATATTTGTTGTTAATAGCAGTCTCCGTACCTTAATGGATTTTAGATATAAAAGACATTTTAAAGCTGAAGCAGGACAAAATGGACAAGGCAAAGATATGACTGGACGTAATGGGCATGATCTAATAATAGAAGTGCCGCCCGGGACTACGATAAGGGATGAAAAAACTGGGGACATACTGGCTGATTTAATGAATGATGGAGAAAAAAAAATATTGGTTTATGGTGGCAAAGGCGGACGGGGAAATGCCCACTTTGCTACTTCTATTAGGCAAACCCCGCGTTTTGCACAAAATGGGGAAAAGGGTCAGGAATTATGGGTTATCCTAGAATTGAAAATGATAGCTGATGTTGGGCTTATAGGATTTCCTAATGTAGGTAAGTCAACTATCTTATCAATATTAACAGCTGCCCGGCCTAAAATTGCTAATTATCATTTTACTACGCTTAGCCCAAATTTAGGAGTAGTAGAGATTGGTGAAGGCAAATCTTTTGTTTTGGCTGATATTCCTGGTCTTATCGAAGGTGCTCACGAAGGGGTAGGTCTAGGACATGATTTCTTGAGGCATGTTGAGAGGACACGTATGCTCGTGCATGTGATAGATGCTTCTGGCATAGAAGGGAGAAACCCGATAGAGGATTATTATAAAATAAATCAAGAATTAGAAAAATATAGTTCTAATTTAGGTAATAAACCTCAAATTGTAGCGGCTAATAAGTGTGATTTACCTGGGGCAAATGAAAATATAAAATGCTTAATTGAGGAATTGAGCCCAAGCGACATTAAGGTTTTTCCAGTTTCGGCAGCCCAAAATAAGGGGTTTAGGGAACTTTTACATGAAGTTGTTATTATGCTTGATAAACTTCCACCTCCTAAAAAGTTTGAAGTAGAGGAAGTAGATGTTTATTATAGAAAACAAGATAATACATCCTTTGAAATTACCTTTGATAAAGAAGTTTATGTAGTATCAGGACCTGCTATCGATAATATATTACGCAGTGTCAATTTTGATGATTACGAATCATTGCAGTATTTTCAGAGGATGCTCAGAAGGCGGGGAATCATTGATGCCTTAAGGGAAAAGGGCATTAAAGATGGCGATACTGTTCGCATTGATGAATTTGAATTTGAATTTTTATCTTAAATAGAAGTGGGGGTCAAAAAGGCGACCATGGAGTGCATAAAATGCCAAAATTGTAAGATGGGTCAGGCTACGTATTTTTGTGCTGCTAAGAATGATTTTGTTATTGATACTTCCAAATTAGAAGTAGTACAAAAAACACGTGGTGGGTGGAAAAAGGGCGACCCAAATTATGAGCTTCATCGTAGAAAAGTCAGAAAAGAAATAGAGTAACATAAAAGGGGCAGATTATATCTGCCCCTTTATTATTTATTTTAATTTTATTTTATCTTGCTTTCATCTAAGTTAATTGTTTTATTTAGTAAATATATAACCAATGCTATGCATAGGAAAATTACGGCACACAATAGATAATATAAAAATAGCTTATCAGAAATAAACGATAAAACCAAAAACAGTATAGAAAAAATTAAAAATGATTTTGCTTTATCGTTTTTAATTATACTTTTTTTTATATTAGATACATTAACAGTAGAATATATCTCGTTTTGTATAATTTTTTCTATGATTTTCTGTTTTGGCTTTATCCCAATATTGAGCATTATATTGATAAGCTCATCTGGGGATATTAATTTTAACTCTATATCAAGACTTTTAAAATTTAAATTAAAACATTCACTGCTAAATTCATTGGTAGAAAAAATCCATATTTTATTATATCCATTTTCGATTGCATTTCTTGTAATTTTAGTGATTTTACCAGGATAAGTAAACTCACCATTTATAGGTATGTCTAAATAAATAGCAGTTTTGGCACCAAAGTATGTAGCATAGATATATGTATCTACATTTTGTACGTTAGAAATACCTGGAGTATTGGATAGTATAGTTTTTAGAATATAGTTAAATTCTTCGTATGTAAATGTTGATATCTGTTTTTTTAAGTATGAATGTGATACTTCATTAAATTTATCTAATTTTTTTTGCTTTAAAACTTTTTCTTCATGTAGGTATAGTATAATACTTATACCTATTGTTAATCCTAATGATATAATGATAGATGCTATTATTCTATGGGTTTTTTGTATGCTTATAATATAAGAAACTATAAATAATAATAATCTGGAGATAATAAAATCAAAGAGTTTACTTATAAATGATTTGTTATATTTGCCTTTTTTTAGATAATAGCTTTTTTCTACACTTTTTGACATCATATTTCTAATCAAAGTTTTCAAAACTATTCCTCCTCAAGGATAGTTTTGCCATATAAGTAATGTTTTATTCTTTTGGATTTTGAATATATGTTATATAATATCTTGAAGGATAACAAGTATTATGGAGATGTTTATATGAAACAAAAGAAAAAACAGTGTAAATTAGGGATAATGGGTGGTACATTTGATCCTATTCATATAGGGCATCTGCTCATAGCAGAGGCGTCATGCGAAGAATATGATTTGGATAAGGTGGTATTTATACCTACAGGCCATCCACCACATAAAGCGAAAGAATATGTTGGAGAGGCCTATCATAGGTTGAACATGGTAAAGCTAGCAATAGAAGATAACCCCCATTTTGAATGGAGTGACATGGAAATAAATCGTGAAGGAAGAACATATACGATAGATACCCTTAAACAATTAAAACTTATGTTTCCAGATAATGAAATATATTTTATTATCGGTGGCGATACTCTTTTAGAGATACATACTTGGAAACAATGGCAGAATGTTTTAAAATTATGTAATTTTATTGTATATAATAGGCCTGGATATGATGATTCTAGTGTGAGGCAGCAAGTGGTAAAGCTTACCCACCTAGGAGCTAGTATATTTATTGTAGATGGTTGCACAATGGGAATTTCGTCTACAACAATAAGGGCTAGGATAAAACAAAAAAGGTCTATAAAATATATGGTTCCATCATCTATTGAAAAATATATACTAGATCATGGATTGTATATAGATAAGCAGGAGGAATAACTATGGATATTGACCAAATGAATGACAAGTTAAGGGAATTACTTACTAAAAAACGCTATGAACATTCATTGGGAGTTGCAGAGATGGCAAAAAAATTGGCACATTGTTACGGGGCAGACAGCAATAGGGCGTTAGTGGCAGGACTTTTGCATGATTGTGCAAAATGTTTAACAGAGGAGGATAAGACTAAATTATGTAATAAATATAGTCTAGGTGATATTTATTTAAAGTATGGTGATGTTATGCATGGTCCATTGGGTGCATGCTTAGCTCGAGATATATTTGAAATTACAGATGAACAGATATTAAATGCGATCAAGTATCATACTACAGGTCGAGAAGGCATGAATGTTTTGGAGAAGATTATATATTTGGCCGATTACATAGAACCAAGTAGGAATTTTCCAGGAGTAGATGAGCTTAGGAATATTGCTGATCAGAATCTCGATGGGGCAGTATTAAAAGCGTTGGATAATACCATAATATATGTAATAGAATCAGAATGTTTATTACACCCATTGACCATTGAAGCAAGGAATGATATGCTAATTAGTAGAACAAAAGGTTGACAAATTGCATAATATGATTATAATAATAAGGTAAAAAAAGATATGGAGGGAATAGTTTGCCTATAGAACCTAAAAATTTGGCTTTACAGGTTTGTAGCATATTAAAAGAGAAAAAAGCTCTTGATGTAGAGATATTAGATGTGCACAATTTAACTACACTTACCGATTATTTTGTTGTGGCAAGCGGTAGTTCTGAATCACAGGTAAATGCCATTTATGAGGAGTTGGAGCATAAGCTGTCTGAAAAAGGTATAACAGCACTGCACAAAGATGGGGCAGGAAGTAGCCGGTGGATTGTTTTAGATTATGGATGTGTAATAGTGCATATATTTCATAAAAAAGAAAGAGAATTTTATAATTTCGAAAGATTATGGGCAGATGCAGAATTGATAGCAATAGATAA
This sequence comes from Xylanivirga thermophila, assembly GCF_004138105.1. Lineage (NCBI taxonomy): Bacteria > Bacillati > Bacillota > Clostridia > Caldicoprobacterales > Xylanivirgaceae > Xylanivirga > Xylanivirga thermophila. Next base: position 60,553 of record NZ_RXHQ01000003.1, read on the forward strand.
TATATAGATTCTATAGATATATATTGTTCATGGGAGGAGTATTAGACAGATACGGAATTTTAAGAGAACTGATGGATGGTGCAAATCAGTATTTCCATCTGTTGAACTCGCCTCATAATAGACCGTGACGGGTTTATCGCCTTATAGATAATTGAGTGAAGTTATGATCAATTAGGGTGGTACCGCGGGTTAACCTCTCGCCCCTAAATATGGGGCGGGGGGTTTTTTATATAAAAAAACGGAGGGAAAAGTGTATGAATTACGATTTTCATGAGATTGAAGCTAAATGGCAAAAAATTTGGGAGCAGGAAGATAAATTTCACAGGGAGGAGCAAAAAGATAAAGAAAAGTATTATATGCTCGAAATGTTTCCCTATCCATCTGGAAAGTTGCATATGGGACATGTGCGTAATTATTCAATAGGTGATGTAATTGCAAGATATAAAACCATGAAAGGATATAATGTGCTTCATCCGATGGGATGGGATTCATTTGGATTGCCTGCTGAAAATGCTGCTATACAACGTGGTGTACGTCCTAATGATTGGACAGTAGATAATATAGCAGCGATGCAAAAACAACTTAAGGAATTAGGTTTAAGTTATGACTGGGACAGAGAAATAACAACCAGTCATCCTAGTTACTATAAATGGACTCAATGGATGTTTTTACAATTCTATAAAAAAGGATTAGCATATAAAAGGAAGGCCTCTGTAAATTGGTGTCCGTCTTGTGGAACAGTATTAGCTAATGAACAGGTGGTAGGAGGAGAATGTGAACGATGCGGTTCACAGGTTCATAAAAAAGAATTATCCCAATGGTTTTTTAAGATTACGGATTATGCTGAACGCTTATTAGAAGATATCGATAAATTGGAAGGATGGCCTGACAAGGTTAAAATAATGCAACAAAACTGGATAGGGAAAAGTCAGGGGGCATTAGTAAACTTTAAGGTAGCTGGAAGTGAAGATACACTGACAGTATTTACTACCAGACCAGATACTATCTATGGAGTATCCTATATGGCATTGGCACCAGAGCATCCAATAGTGAAGAAACTTGTAACAGGCACAGAATATGAAAAAATTGCATCAGAATTTAGAGATAAGATAGAAACATTAAATGAAATTGCTCGTACATCTAACGAAACTGAAAAGGAAGGTTTATTTATAGGGAAATATGTTATAAACCCATTCAATGGTCAAAAGATACCGCTATATATTGCAAATTATGTGCTTATGGAGTATGGCACCGGAGCTGTTATGGGTGTTCCAGCACATGATCAAAGGGATTTTGAGTTTGCTTCAAAATACAATCTTCCCATAGTACCTGTTATAAAACCCAAGGGCAATAATAGTGATATAGATATAAATAATCTTAAGCAGGCATATGATGCCCAGGGTATTCTCATAAATTCAGGGTCTTTTACCGGTATGGAAAATGAAAAAGCTATGCAAAAGATTATAGAGTATATGCAAGAAGAAGGTATGGGAGAGGCAAAAACAACTTATCGTCTAAGGGATTGGCTTATCTCAAGGCAGAGATATTGGGGTGCACCTATACCTATTGTATACTGTGATAAATGTGGTACTGTACCTGTACCAGAGGAGCAATTACCGGTTATCCTACCGACGGATGTAAAATTTACTGGGAAAGGACAAAACCCACTTATTACAAGTGAAGAATTTGTAAATACTACTTGTCCCGTATGTGGTGGCCCTGCAAAACGGGAAGTTGATACAATGGATACTTTTGTATGCTCATCTTTTTACTTTTTACGCTATACGGATCCACAGAATTCTTTGAGACCATGGGATTATAATAATGCAAAGTACTGGATGGCAGTGGATCAGTATGTGGGTGGAGTAGAGCATGCAATACTTCATTTGTTATATTCCAGATTTTTTACAAAGGTTTTATATGATTTGGGTATATCTCCTGTAGACGAACCATTTAAAAATCTTCTTACACAAGGAATGGTATTAAAAGATGGTGCAAAGATGTCTAAATCTAAAGGGAATATTGTAAGTCCAAAAGATATAATAGAAAAGTATGGAGCAGATACTGCTAGACTTTTTATTCTTTTTGCTGCACCACCGGAGAGGGATCTGGAATGGAGTGACAAGGGAGTAGAAGGCTGTTATCGCTTCTTAAACAGGGTATGGAGATTGATTATTGATTATAAAGAAATCTATAAAAATGCAGATAAAAATATAGAACTATCTGATAATGATAAAGAGCTTAGATTTATGACACATAATACTATTAAGAGAGTTACTATAGATTTAGAAGAGAGATTTAATTTTAACACGGCAATTAGTGCCATTATGGAATTGGTTAATGCTTTATATCAATATAAGGATAGCATTCCTTCTGATAATTGGAATAATAAAGTAATTATAGAAGCTATTGACAGTATGCTTCTTATGTTGGCACCTTTTGCTCCCCATATAACAGAAGAATTATGGGATATTACAGGGCATGCAGGAAGTATACACGATCAAAACTGGCCATGCTATGATAAATCTGCACTAGTTAGAGAAGAATTTGAAATGGCTATACAGATAAATGGTAAAGTAAAAGAAAGAATACGTGTATCATCTAATGCAAGCAAAGGGGACATAGAACAAATAGCATTTGAGAACCCCAAAATAAAAGAAACTATAGCTGGTAAAAAAGTGATAAAGGTGATAGTAGTACCTAAGAGGATAATTAATATAGTGATAAAATGAAAAAGCGACCGAATTTCGGTCGCTTTTTCAAAACCAATATCTACGCCTACGTCTTTTATTTTTTATTTTGATAAGAATAAATAAGATCGTTATAAGGACAATAATGATTACTGCCCAATATTTTATTCCAAAATGAATACCAGATTTTTTTAGATTATCAGATAGATTTGGTATGGACTTTTTCTCCATATCCCTGCCAGCTATCAAATCTGATTCTGAAACGGTATGACCATTTAGTATATAAGTAATTTTCCCTAATTTTTGTCCTTTATATATGGGAGCTTTTATATCTGACTGTATTTCAATTATCCTTTTCATATTCGGTATATCCTTTTTATCAAAAATATCTACCAAATCATCAGGCGTCACTATGTCAAGTATACCATTATCATTATCAGCATGGTTCTCTATGTCTAGTTGCTGAATTACCTGCCCTTTTTTTGTTAATTGGTAATGCTCAAAATTTGCAAAACCATAGTCGAATAAATTAATGGAATCAGTCCATTTTCCATCTTTAGAACTATTCAGTACTACGGCGATTAAATCCAATTTTCCATCAGAAGCTGAGGATACTAAACATTGGCCTGCAAGGGAAGTAAATCCTGTTTTTATACCGGTTGCAAAGGGATAATAGTATTTTACATCTTTTTCATTTATAAGTTTGTTGGTGTTTAACCAATAGCGTATTTGGTGTTTGACAGGATCTTTAGGATCCATTAGCATGGGATCTTCCATGCTGTATAAGCAAGTAGATACGACTTCGCGGAAAAAATCATATTTCATAGCTTGTCTGGAGATCATGGCTAAATCGTGAGCAGTAGTATAATGTTCCGGATCATGATATCCATGGGCATTTGCAAAATGGGATGAAGTTGCTCCTGCATCTTTTGCTCTTTTATTCATTATTTCGGTAAATTTGGACAAGGCTTCATCTATTGACATTTTATCATTCTTATACATTTTTCGCGCAATATAAACTGCTGCTGTGTTTGCTGCATCATTACCAGATGGCAATAAAATTCCTCTTATCAAGTTTTCAAGGCTTATTTGTTCCCCTACATGAAGGCCTGCTTTTGTTCCATCGGATTTTATCAAATTGACTTCATTTGATACTGTTATAATATCATCCAAATTTCCAGATTCTATAGCTATTAGTGCCGTTAATATTTTTGTAGTACTGGCTGGATAGGACTTAGCATTTTCATTTTTAGTGTATAATACCTTGCCAGTATGTTGTTCTATTAATATAGCACTTTGTGCTTCGACTGAAGGTGGTCCGTTGCTGTTGCTAGTTTGCCCCAGAACCACGGTAGGGAAAAAGACTACGGAGAAAGCTAAAAATAAGCATAAAATAGAACGTTTTATATTTTGCATATTACACCTTCTTGCCTTAATCTAATTATAATACTTATTTAGTATAACAGAAAAATTCTATTTTTGTACAGTCAAAAGGAAATAAAAAGAGGAATTTTACAATTTTAATAGAATATATTACTAAAATAGTTTAACTTAGGTGATGAAAATGATCAATTTTAATAGGGATGGTCAAAAGATTTTTATTGTTTTACTATCTGTTATAGTTATATTATTTGGATTTATTTTGCTTCGGGAATATGAATCTAAAAATGCAGACGATAATGTAATAGCATTGGAAGATGTTAATGACAAAACTATAGATTTTAAAACGCAAGAAGAAAAGTATATAAAGGTATACGTGATTGGCCAGGTAAAAAGGCCTGGAGTAATAGAAATAGCAGAAGGCAGTAGACTCCTAGATGCTATTGATGCAGCTGGTGGTTTTTTGGATGATGCAGATGATAAACAGATAAATTTGGCTATGAAGGTAAAGGATGAGGGGATGTATGTCATTCCCAAAATTGGTGAACAGCCTAGCAACAATGCAGTGAGCTGTATAGCTTCTATTGAAGAAGATAAAGGAAAAGTAAATATAAATACTGCAAATGAACATGACTTGGAAACTTTGCCTGGCATAGGACCTACTAAAGCAAAAAGAATATTTGATTATCGTGAGCAAAATGGGCCATTTAAAGTAATAGAGGATATAAAAAACGTATCTGGTATAGGAGAAAAAACATTTGAGGGGCTTAAAGATTTTATTACGGTGGATTAGCAAAATTGATTGTTTGTTTTTTATATGGTAAAATATTTTTACAGTATGAAGAAAGGTGATGGGGATGCAAAAAAATATACTTATAGTAGATGATGAACCGGCTATTGTAAAGGGTTTAAAGTTTACCCTAGAACAAGACGGATACAAGATCGATGCAGCCTATGATGGTGAAGAAGCTATAGATAAGTTTAATAGTGGGGATTATGATCTGATTATATTAGATGTTATGCTGCCTAAGGTAAATGGATTAACGGTATTGCAGAAGGTTAGGGAAAAGTCATCCATACCTGTTATAATGCTTACAGCAAAGGGCGAAGATATGGATAAAATTTTAGGTTTAGAGTATGGTGCCGATGACTATCTAACTAAGCCATTTAATATATTAGAGCTTAAGGCAAGGGTAAAGGCTATCTTCCGAAGGATAAATAATTCAAAAGAAGAGGAGCAAGATGATGTTGTACAAATAAAGGATATGATTGTAAATCTAGCTAATCGTACAGTGGACATAGATGGCCAAGAAGTGAACTTAACCGCAAAGGAATTTGACCTTCTACAGCTTTTTGTAACTAATCCTGGAAAGGTGTTTAGTAGAGAAAGTTTGCTTGAAAATGTATGGAGGTATGATTATCTGGGGGATCTAAGGACTGTAGATGTTCATATTAGAAGGCTGAGAGAAAAAGTAGAAAAGAATCCAAGTCAGCCACAATATATATTTACCAAATGGGGAGTGGGATATTACTTTGCCGATAAATAGGAGTTTTTTCTCCAGCCTTCGCTGGAAGATTGCTTTGGCATATCTAGTAATTATAGGCGTAGGATTTATAATTATTAATGTTTCTGTAATGGAAATATTTGAAAAGGATATGTTGAATGATAGAAAAGCGAGTTTTCAAAAATATGCTATTGAGGTGGCGCAGTCCGTATCAAAAGGTTATTTTAATGCTGAGCCCGATGTTATATATGATATTCAGGAGTTAGGAGAAGAAATTACTCGAAAAGAAGGGGAATCTACTAGGATTCTTGTGCTTAATGCAAATGGAATAGTAGATTATGATTCATATAATGATATAGGACCTTCAAGTCTTTTAAAACAAGATTTAAAAAAATATTTGCCCGAGCTAGAACAGGTACTTAGTGGAAGTTCTATAGATGCAAAGGATTTATATATAATAGGGGAAAATCCTTCTGTAAAAAAAAGGGTTTTATATTCTTATGCGCCAATTAGCTATGAAAATTATGGAGTAATAGGCATGGTATTTATATCTTCTTCCCTTTCTAGTTTAGAAGAGCTATTGATGCGTACTAGGAATATGTTAAATCTATACTCCATAATTATTAGTATATCGATAATTATATTGAGTTTTGTCATTTCGAGTTTTATAACACAGCCTATTAATGAATTGACTAATGTAATAAACAAGATGAGTCAAGGACATTTAGATCAAAGGGTCGATATAAGGGGAAGCGCAGAACTCAAACAATTAGGAGAGGCTTTTAATATAATGAGCGAAAAGCTGGAAAGCCTTGACAAAACAAGAAATGAGTTTGTTTCTAATGCTTCCCACGAACTAAAAACCCCCCTAAGTTCCATAAAGGTATTAACAGAATCCCTTTTACAGATGAATCCTCCAGATCCAGATATTTACACTGAATTTTTAAATGATATAAACAATGAGATTGATAGGTTAAATGCAATAATTACCGATCTTCTCACATTGGTGCGGATGGACAGTGGAGAGGCATCTATTAAGAAAGAGGATATAGATATTAAAGAATTAGTGCAAAAAAGCACTAAAGGTTTACAATTGCTTGCTAAAAAGCGTGATATAGACCTGGAGGTATTTTATGATGACAACGATTTGCTGATTGAAGGAGAACCAGTGAAGATACAACAGGTTATTACAAATATAGTGGATAATGCAATAAAATATACCCCTGAGGGGGGAAGGGTATGGATAGATGTATATAGGGGACTGGATAAAGCTATAATAAAAGTGGCAGATACTGGAGTAGGCATACCCCAAGAGGATCTAACTCATATTTTTGATCGATTTTTTAGAGTAGATAAAGCAAGATCTCGGGTTACTGGAGGAACAGGGCTAGGTTTATCTATTGCTCATAAAATTGTACTTTCCCATGGAGGAAATATACATGTAAGCAGCACGGAAGGTAAAGGAACTACATTTTATATTGAATTGCCATTAAAATAGCGTATTATTCACTAAATTGTTAAGCTTACTTAAAAGTTTCGTAAAAGTCTTACGCTATAATATGTCTATTGAGAATATGGGTATGGTAGGCATGTTAAAAATATGAAGTTGATGGATGTTCAATATTCTTATATTATATAAAAGTTTAGGTGTGATTATGAAGAAAAAATTAGTATTTTTTATTACTTTAATATTTATATTATACGTATTTACTGGTTGTACCTATTTTAATCAACCATCAATATTTGGCAAAAAGGATAAGGATATAAAGCCAAATACTGATGATATTAAAGGGAAGGGTATAGATCCAGATCCAAAACCGATAGAAGTAAATATTATGTTATATTTCAAGCATCAGACTGCGGATCTTTTGGTTCCTGAAGAAAGAAAAGTCCAAAAAGATAAGCAATCTATTGAGCAGCTTGTAGTAGAAGAACTACTAAAAGGGCCAAGAAAATTTGAAAGAGTTTTAGTAATGCCACAGGATGTAAAAATATTGGATGTTACTAGAAAAGGTAATACGGTATTTGTCAATCTAAGCAGCGAATTTAAAAAAACTGTAGATCTATCCATAATACCAGGCAAGGAGAATATACCAAAAGAAGAAGAAGTTAAAACATTAGCTGAAATGAAAAGATTGGCAATTTATTCCATAGTTAATTCTCTGACTGATTTGGAAGGTGGATTGCAGGTAAAAATATTAGTAGATAATAAGCAACTAACATACGAAGAAATGGGAGCAGAACTTTTACTAGAAGGTCAACCATCTATAGATAAAAAGACTCCCATGACTGCAATAAGTAGGGAAAAAAAGTTTATACTAAATCCATCTGATGCTGTAAAATATGTTATTGAAGGTTTGTCAGGCAAACCAAATTGGGATTTAGTATACCCGTTTTTAGCTACAAAGATGGCAGATGACAGTACTCTACCTAAATTAGATGAGTTAAAAAGGTTGACTTCAGCAGTTGGAGTAACCATTGAATCAGAGGAAAATCCCATTAATCAGGAAGAGATAAAACCAAATGGTAGTACCGCATTTGTTACTGCCAGCTATACTATAAAATATCCAAACGGTAAAAAAGAAGTAAAAGATAAAGATGTTATAACTGTCGTTAGAGAAGAAGGTATATGGAAGGTGAGATTGCCTGAGTTTTTTGTTAAGTTTGAGTGATGAAAGTTTGAGAAGGACAGGAGGCGAGAGTGCTATGAAAAAAAGTGGGTTGATACTTATTTTAGTATTGATGATATTGATCTCTAGCGGATGTGGACATAGTGTACCCCCTGATGAAACTAACGATAATATGGGCACTCGAGAAAATAAAAATAAGATAATATTAAAAGATAAGGCTTCCGACCGGACGGAATATTCGGCACAGAACATAGAAGATCAAGACGATAATATGCAGAGTGTGAATGTTACTTTGTATTTTTTAGATAATGAAAAGAAAAGTTTAGTATCAGAATCGAAACAGTTAACTATGGGAAATTCTGATCAACTAATTTCTAAAACTATACAATCCCTTATATTAGGGCCTAAATCACCGAAATTAGCAGGCGTATTACCAAAAAATGTAGTTATAGAGCATGTGGAGCTCTGCGAAGATACTGTAACCGTTGATTTTTCTGCAGAATTTTTACAATCTCCTAATTTGCTGGCATCAAGAGTAGCCTTGGTGAATACATTGACAGATTTAGACGGAGTTCAATATGTCAAAATATGCGTTGAGGGACAAGAATTGACTGCCAATGGCAAAAAAGATGGCCCAGCTTTGGGGCTATTATCAAAGTATACAAACAGCTTAGAAGAGGTAGCTGCGCAAGAAACAAATATGATGAATAGCGAAGATATAAGGGAAGTTGAATCTGAAATATATTTTAAAGATGCTGAAGGCAGATACTTGTTACCAGAGATTCGGCCCATATCAATAAAAAATAAGGAATATGCAAAAGCCATTGTGGATTCTTTAATAAAAGGTCCTTCTAGTCCTAATTCAGGTCTATATCCTACCATTTCTAGCGATGTACAACTTCTTGATATAAAGTTAGTAAAGGCACAAAAAGAGGATGAAAAAGATGGGCTTGAATTATATTTTTCAAAAGAGTTTAAGAAAAGTTTTCCTGGAGGTTCTTCTTCGGAATTAACTGCATTAGGTTCTATTGTGTATAGCTTGACCAGTTTACCGAACGTGGAATGGATCCAAATATACTATGAAGATGGTAAAGATAATTTTACCAATAAACCCATAGGCAATATGGATTTGACTAGACCGCTTAAACGAGATGACTTTGGAGATATACTTGGTAGAAGGATAAAGGTATATTTTAGCGATAAGGATTCAAAATATCTCGTGACGGAGTATAGAGCTATAGGGAAAAATGACAAGGCTATTGCAAGACATATTATAGAAGAACTAATAAAAGGACCTGTGAATAATACGGCACATATGAGTGTAATACCTAAGGATGTAAAGGCAAAGGATATTAATGTATGGGTGTCTGGTCAAACTATTATAGTAGATTTGCCTGCAGCGTTTAATGAGAAGGAACTAGAAGGCGGAAAAGATATAATGTCTTTTTATGCTATTGTAAATTCTCTTACTGATCCTGTAAATACTAAAGGCATTAAACAGGTTCAATTTCTTGTTGAAGGTAAGAAAATAGAAAATTTCAAAAATACGACACTGAATGATCCTTTTGTTAGAAATCCAGCTCTTATAAATGAGGATGTGTCACAATAAAAATATAAAAAAGCCTGTAAATGAAGAATATTATTTCTTCTTCATTTACAGGCTTTTTTTAATAAGTTATATACAAGCAATGTTTTTTACTATCTATTGAGAAATAAAATAGCAAATGGTATAATTATATGGATTATTATCAATGGTGTTTTTTAATCATAGTGATTAAGAAAATTTATACGCAATATAAAGGGAGATATTATGAAAGATGTAAGAAATATTATTGATAAGCTCTATGAAAATCATTATTTATCAGGAGATGAACTTATATATTTACTTGATAATGCAATGAATATTCATGTGCAGAACTATTTATATGCTAAAGCACGTGAAACGCGGAAAAAATATTATGGAAACAGAGTGTACATGAGAGGACTTGTTGAATTTACTAATCATTGCAAAAATAATTGCGTCTATTGTGGCATACGTGCTTTGAATAAAAATGTTCAAAGATATAGATTATCTGTTGAATCCATAATTTCTACATGCAAAATTGGATATAATCTAGGTTATAGAACGTTTGTACTCCAGGGTGGTGAAGATAGATATTATGATGATGAAATGATTGTAGACATTGTAAGGCAACTTAAGAAACAGTTTCCTGATTGTGCTATCACTCTTTCTATAGGTGAAAGAACCTATGATGCTTATAAGAAATATTATGAAGCTGGAGCTGATAGGTATCTTTTACGCCATGAAACTGCTTCTAGATCACTCTATGAATTTCTTCATCCAAATTTAAGCTTTGAAAACAGGATAGAATGTTTATGGGATTTAAAGGAAATAGGATATCAAGTAGGAGCAGGCTTTATGGTAGGTCTTCCTAAACAAACAAATAAAAATTATACGGAAGATTTACTTTTTTTAAAGAATTTGAACCCGCATATGGTCGGAATAGGACCATTTATTCCCCATAAGGATACACCACTTGCCAATGAAAAAGGCGGTACCCTTGAAATGACTTTAGTATTGTTGTCAATTGTAAGACTTCTTTTGCCAGAAGTATTATTACCAGCTACTACTGCATTAGGTACAATAGATATAAGCGGCAGAGAAATGGGATTAAAAGCAGGTGCCAATGTGGTTATGCCCAATCTTACCCCCATAGAAGTAAGGGACAAATATGAACTTTATAATGGTAAAATATGTACGGGAGAAGAAGCTGCTGAATGCAGAAAATGCATTGAAGACAGGATAATAAGTGCAGGCTTTACCGTTGATATGTCCAGAGGAGATAATGTTTTGTGGAATAGGGGAGATATCAAATAGTTAAGATGGATGTATTGAAAAATATTTTTATAGGTATGATCATGGGAATATCCAATATTATTCCAGGAATAAGTGGCGGAACAATGGCGGTTCTATTAGGTATATATGATGTATTGATTAAATCAATCGGTAATTTTTCTATAGATTGGAGAAATAACCTATGGTTTTTACTACAGATAGGAATAGGGGCTTTGGCAGGCTTTTTTATATTTAGTAAGTTAGTATCATTCCTGATTTCTGAATATGAGGTTTATGCTAATTATTTTTTTATTGGACTAATTTTGGGAAGTTGTCCTATGATTTATAAAAAGGCAGTGGTAGACAAATGGAATATAAAATATTTTTTGGTGTTTTTGTGCTTTTTAGTATTGCAAATTATTATCTTTGTTTTGAACATATCCGAATCTGAGCATTTTATCATAAGGTTTATTACGTGGAAATATTATATATATATATTCTCTGGGGGTATTATTAGTGCAATTGCAATGATTATTCCTGGTATAAGTGGTTCACTCTCTTTAGTTGTAATTGGTCTTTATTCCACTGTTATTACAGCTCTGGCAGAATGGAATATAACTCTTTTATTACCATTTGCAATTGGATCTGTTATAGGGCTTTTTGTTGGTTCTAAACTAATTTCAAGATGGTTGCAAGAGCATCCTCAAGTTACATATTTATCTATACTAGGTCTAGTATTAGGTTCTATAATATATATTTTTCCAGGATTCTCTGTCGGAGGGCAGTTTTTTATATCTATTCTATGCGCAATAATCGGATTTTTTATTGCATATTTTTTAGGCTAGAATTAATATGCTATGAAATGCACAAAAAAGATTTTTTTACATAAACTATATAGATACCAGTTGCATGGGATGGACTGGGTGTTATGATCAGATCAGGAGGTAGATTTTATGTGTACTCAAGGAATAACAAGGAAGATGTTTTTGGGTTCAAATAGCTACAAGGGATTTGTATCTTTATTTGATTATATTTTGCCTAAAGAGGCAAATAAAATATTCTTTATAAAGGGTGGCCCAGGTGTTGGCAAATCTACATTCATGAAGAATATAGGAAATGATATGCTTAAGCGCGGCTATGATATTGAAGAACATTATTGTTCGTCGGATAGCTTGTCATTGGATGGTATAAGTATACCTTCACTAGGTGTAGCACTAGTTGATGGTACATATCCCCATATCCAAGATCCTAAATGTCCAGGTATAACGGGTGAAATAGTAAATTTGGCTGAATTTTTGGATAATGAAAAGTTGGTTTCTCATAAAAGTGATATAATAGCCCTTAACAAAGATATTTCTAGATGTTTTAAAATTGCATATAGTCGCCTAGCTCAAGCAAAGATACTATACGATGAATGGGAAAGTTATATAGATGAAGCTATGGATCGTCGTATGTTCAATAAAATATTAAATGATGTTATACATATTTTAGATATTAAAAGAGATGTGCCAGAAGATGTATTTTTTGAACCTAGACATGTGTTTGCATCATCTATAAGTCCCCAAGGTATAAAAGACTATATTCCTAGCTTGATAGACGAAAATATGGATCTTTTAATGCTTGACTCTCAACCGGGAATAGGACAAAAAATCATGATCTATATTTCTCAAATGTACAGTTCTAGGGGGTTCTATATGGAATGTTTTCATTCTCCATTTAATCCTGAGCATTTAGATATGCTGATAATACCACAAATAAATAAAGCTATAATAAATAATTGGGGTCCTTTTAAATATGACAACTTAGAAGATAAGACTAGATATAGAATAGATGTTGATGTTTTACTCAAATCTGATGTTTTGAAGCAATACCAAGATGAGTTAAAATACGTTAAACAAGCTTTTAAAGATTTGATTGAGCAATCAATATATTATATAGGTAAGGCAAAGGCAAAACATGATGATTTAGAACATTATTATATAGATGCTATGAATTTTGAGAAAACGCTAATCAAGCAAAATCAAGTATTAGATGATATATTGAAAAAGGCGGTGATTTAGATTTATAATATAGATAGATTTTAGCAAATGATGAATAATTTATGGAGGTCATATTTTATGGATTTTGAAGAACTAATTAGAATAATGAGTTTTAATATTAGATACCGCAATGAATGGGATGATGAGAGAAACAGTTGGGATAATAGAATGCAAAAGGTAACAGATATGATAAGGTTTCATCATACAGATATTGCCGGGTTGCAAGAGGTTTTGATAGATCAACTCAATGATATTGAAAAACAACTTCCATGCTATCAATGGGTAGGAGTAGGAAGGGACGATGGAGCTGAAGAAGGTGAGTTTGCTCCTATATTTTTTAGGAGAGATATATTTTCTCTGTTGGGTAATGGCTTTTTTTGGTTGTCTGAAACGCCGGATATTCCAGGTAGTATAGGTTGGGATGCAGCGTGTATTAGAATTACTACTTGGGTGAAGTTATTGGATAGACGAACCAATACGGAGTTTTTCGTTTTTAATGCACATTTTGATCATGTAGGGAAAATAGCTATGGAGAAGAGTGCTTATCTGTTATTAGATAGGATAGACAAAATAGCAGAAAAATCTCCAGTGATAGTTACTGGAGATTTTAATAATACAGAGGACAGTGAAGTATATAAGATTTTAACAGCTATAGGAGATGCTAGATTGGTTGATAGTAAGTATGTTTCTTTGTATCCGCATCATGGGCCCAATTTTACATTCCATGAATTTAAGGCATTGGATATATTAAAAAGCGAAAATGAAGATTTAAAGCAGACAATTGATTTTATATTTATAAAAAATAATATAAAAGTTTTACAACATGGTACTTTATCTGATACGTGGGATGGAATTTTTCCATCGGATCATATGCCAGTTTTAGCTGATATAAAATTTTAATATTTTTTTAATATTTTATAGTATAAACCTGCTAGTATCTATAGATACTAGCAGGTTTATACTATAAGTCAATATGAATTAAAAGCCTTATAGACCATGGCCTGATGTTCCCCATCAATTTTGTTTGATTGATGTACTTTACTTCCTAGAAAATGTACACAAAATTGACCATTAAATTCGTTATTGTATATAGTCTGACTGCCGTGTGGCATGCCATTCATAGAAGCAGCTATTTTTAATCCTGATGCTGTTTCTATTATTATGGCACGACGAGACCAGCTCCAATTACCACCATAAATTTCTTTCATAATATATGTATCTTGGGAAGTGAGTGGTTCTACGTCTGCATGTAGAATTCCTCCCATACGGTATATGCTAAAAGTTTTTCCAGTGTCTACATCTTTTATTTTAGCAGTAGAACCTCTAGGGAAAAGCTTGTCTACTTTATCCCAATGGAGCATTTGTATTTGGCTTGCAGGGATATTATCATTACTTTCCATTTTGTCTGATGCATTATTATCTGTTCTGTCTGAACCTCTAGATGTAGTAGATTTTGCATTTAATGCAGATACTGTATGAGGACCAACTATGCCATCGGCCGCAATACCTACAGAACTTTGGAATTGTTTAACAGCTTGTCCGGTTTTAGATCCGAAGATATCATCTATATTACCTATTAAAAAACCTTTTTCTTTTAAGATTGTTTGAAGCGTTTTAACGTCATTTCCCACCAAACCACTTTTTAGAAGTCTAGAAGGCTTAAAATCTGAATCTTGTCCTTTATTTGAAGAATCCGTATTTTTATTTGGCATTTCTTTTTTATTTGTATTATCCGACCTGTCTGAGCCTCTGGATGTGGTGGATGTTGTATTTAATGCAGATGCTGTATGAGGGCCAACTATGCCATCGGCCGCAATACCTACAGAACTTTGGAATTGTTTAACAGCTTGTTCGGTTTTAGATCCGAAGATACCATCTATATTACCTATTAAAAAACCTTTTTCTTTTAAGATTGTTTGAAGCGTTTTAACGTCATTTCCCACTAAACCACTTTTCAATAATTGGACTGGCTTAAAAACCGAATCTTGTCCATTGTTGGATACAGGTTTTTGTGAAGAAATATTATCTATACCATATAAAATAGCCATAGTTTTAGGTCCTGCTATACCGTCTGGATTTAATCCTTTACTTTTTTGAAAAGAGATAACAGCATCTTTGGTTATAAGTCCATAGTATCCTGTGAATTCATGGTATTTAAAGAGTCCTAATTCCTTAAGTTGCTTTTGCAATTTTACTACTTCTGTTCCTTTATCACCTAGTCTGAGTATTTGAGGAGATGCAGCTAAAGCGGTATTCGAGCATAATAACATCCCAGATATTCCCAATATAGTTATAGCCGTTGCACATTTTTTATTATATGAACCCCCCATCCAAACTCCCCCTTTAAATAATATACCTATATTTTAATGCAAATATTTACAATAATCAAGGGTAAAATACACTATCGGTATTTTTAAGATAAAATTACATAAAAAATGAAGTGCTTTTAGTAAAAAGCTTTTTTATTTGTGCTATAATCTATAATTGTAATCTAAACCTAGGAGGATTGTTGTTTTGAATAAAGCCAAGGATTTAATGAATATGTTGTCCACTATAGACGGGAAAGGATATAAAAGTTATAAACTGCTAGAGGGTGAGTATATGTTTGAAAAATATACTCTTTGCATTGATCATGTTCAACCTGATCCATATGCTCCTCCATCGAAACTCAGAATGGTAGTACCTCAAAGTTATGCTAATTTTCCAAAATATTTAATAGATAAGCAGTGTAAAAAGGTAGGAGTAATAGATTTCTTAACAAGAAATTTTCAATATAATATAGCTAGATTTTGTCCTAAGTACCTATTTATAGATAGATGCGGCCAAGAGATACTCTATAGGACATCTGTATATATAGATGAACAACGGGTAGAAGTAAGGTTTGAAATGGGAATGCCAGCTGCAGGACGGAGAATTTTAGGTGAAAAAGCAAAACAAATATTCTTCAAGTATTTGCCAGATATTATGCAATCGTCACTTGTATATAAAAACATAGATAGTGAAGCTTTGAAACGGCAAATTAATCTTATGGAAGATAACGAAGTGTTGCGAGATGAGTTGCAAAGACTAGGCCTTTGTGCGTTTATAGCAAATGGTTCGATACTTCCGAGGGAGAGTGGTACATCTGATAAGCCATTACCTATCAATAAGGGGGCAAAGCCTTTTAAAAGCCCTAAATCCCTTGAGGTGTCCATAAAACTTCCCCATAAAGGGCGTATAAGTGGTATGGGTATTCCTAAAGGTATTACCCTTATTGTCGGTGGAGGATATCACGGCAAATCAACTCTGCTTAAGGCATTGGAAAAATGCATATATCCTCATATAGAAGGAGATGGTCGTGAGTATGTGGTTAGCTTGGACAGTGCCGTAAAAATACGGTCTGAGGATGGTAGAAGAATTCATAATACGGATATATCTCCATTTATAAACAATTTACCAAATGGGGTGGATACCCGTAAATTTTGTACTCAAAATGCGAGCGGCAGTACATCACAGGCAGCCAATATAATGGAGGCACTAGAGGCGGGAGCAAAATTATTACTCATAGATGAAGATACTAGTGCGACCAATTTTATGGTACGGGATGCCAAAATGAAAAAACTCATTAGTCCAGACAAAGAGCCTATTACTCCATTTATAGACAAGGTACGATCCTTGTATGTTCAACATGATATATCTACTATTTTGGTAATAGGTGGTGTAGGAGATTATTTTGATGTTGCCGATAATGTTATAATGATGGATGAATATATACCAAGGAATGTTACTGATGAGGCTAAAAAAATAGCAAACGATAAAGATATTAGTATAAATATACAGGCAGTTAATACCTTTGGTCAATTGCCAAATAGGGTTTTGTGTAACCAAAGTGAGTGTCTAAAGAAATGTGATATAAGAACAAAAGGCTTAAATACAATGACTTATAACAAGGATAAAATAGATTTATCACATGTGGAACAATTGATAGACAGCAGCCAGACTAATTGCATAGCTATGTTGGTAAGATATATATTAGTTAATATTGCAGATGATCATAAAACCCTATCAGAGGCCTTAGATGTTGCATATGATATAATCAAAAAAAGAGGTCTGGATAATATTTCACCATATAAGGGTAATCCAGGCAGAATGGCATTGCCCAGGAAATATGAAGTAGCGGCAGCATTAAACAGATGGCCTGATAGAATTTTTTATTGATAGATATGTATGTATATGTTAAAATTTTAACTGGCTTTAAAGAAGGAAAGGATGAAAAAATAGATGAATATAACTAGAAATGATATACGTAATATAGCCATAATTGCCCATGTTGATCATGGTAAAACTACCTTGGTAGACCAGATGTTAAAAAAGAGTGGCATATTCCGTGCAAACCAACAGGTTGAGGATCGTGTTATGGATTCCAACGAATTGGAACGGGAACGGGGAATTACCATACTTTCTAAAAACACATCAGTGTGGTATAAAGATGTAAAAATAAATATTATAGATACGCCTGGACATGCTGATTTTGGTGGTGAGGTCGAGCGTGTACTGAAAATGGTAGATGGAGTAGTATTATTGGTAGATGCGTTCGAAGGTCCTATGCCTCAAACAAGGTTTGTTCTTAAAAAAGCTCTAGAATTAGGTCTTCCGGTTATAGTAGTTATAAATAAGATGGACAAACCTGATGCTAGGCCTGAAGAGGTTATTGATGAGGTTTTAGAGCTATTGATAGATTTAGATGCAGATGAAAGTCAACTGGACTGTCCTTTCGTATTTGCTTCATCGAAACAAGGATTGGCATCTTTAAGTGCAGATGATTTAGGAAAAGATCTGCAGCCATTATTTGATACTATAGTACAACATATACCTGCACCTGTTGGTGATAAGGATGCTCCTTTTCAAATGTTGGTTTCTACTATTGATTATAATGAATATGTAGGTAGGATTGCCATTGGAGAGGTAGGAAGAGGAAGTGTCAAATTGGGGCAGGAAGCCATTCTGTGCAATATGAAGGGGAAAGAAGAAAAGGTACAGATAACTAATCTATATCAATTTGAAGGGCTCAAAAGAGTGCAGGTAGAGAATGCTACCGTAGGGGATATAATAGCAGTATCTGGAGTGGAAGGTATAAGCATAGGTGATACAATATGTGATGTAGATCATGTGGAACCGCTTCATTTTGTTCATATATCAGAACCTACTATTTCGATGCAATTTTTGGTAAATAACAGTCCTTTTGCAGGACAAGAGGGTACTTATGTTACTTCTAGAAATTTACGTGACCGCTTGTTTAAAGAGCTTAAGACAGATGTAAGTCTTAGGGTAGAGGAAACTGATTCTCCGGATACATTTAACGTATCTGGAAGAGGAGAATTGCACTTATCCATATTAATAGAGACCATGCGTAGACAGGGATATGAATTCCAGGTATCAAAGCCTACAGTTATATACAAGGAAATCGATGGAAAAAAATGCGAACCTATGGAGAAGGTGATGATAGATGTACCTGATGAATTTACAGGTACTGTTATCGAAAAACTAGGAAGACGTAAGGGAGAACTTCTTAGTATGGTGAACACAAAGGGCGGGCGTGTAAGGTTGGAATTTTCTATTCCATCGCGAGGTCTTTTCGGTTATAGATCTGAATTTATGACCGATACTAAAGGGCAGGGTATATTGAATGCAATATTTGATGGATACCAGCCCTATAAAGGGGAGATACCTACACGTCAACAAGGAGCATTAGTGGCTTTTGAATCAGGTGAATCTATTACCTATGGGCTCTATAATGCCCAAGAGAGAGGAACTTTATTTATAGAACCTGGTACAAGAGTATATCAAGGGATGGTAGTAGGCCGGAATAGTCGCCCAGGTGATATAGATGTAAATGTATGTAAGAAAAAGCATGTTAGTAACATGAGAGCAGCAGGTTCTGACGAAACTTTGAGGCTAGTTACTCCCAGAAAACTCACTCTTGAGGAAGCTATAGAGTTTATAAATGATGATGAATTGGTAGAAATAACTCCTAAAAGTATACGACTTAGAAAATCTATATTGGATACTGCACAACGTAAGAAATTGCAGAGTAAAAAAGCATAAAAATAATTTAATAATATTAGATTTGTCTGTGTTTTTTTGCTGGTAAGATTTAGCCCCATATGATATAATAAATTTAGCAACCTTTAAAAATATTTTATGGGAGGCGGTCAACTTGATAAAGTTACTTATAGGTCAGAAAGGCACAGGCAAATCAAAAGCTATGATTGAGATGGCTAATAATTCGGCGCAAAAGAGGAATGGAGATGTCATCTTTATTGATGGTGATAGCCGATATACCATGACGCTGGATCGAAGCATTAGGTTTATTGACATAAGCGAATTTGGTATAAAGGATATAAACGTTTTTTATGGCTTCTTATCAGGCATTGTTGCTCAAAATTATGATATCGACTTCATATATGTAGATGGTTTTTTAGAGATGAAGGACGAGGAGCAAATGCAAGATATAGAAGCCTTTTTGCTTAATATTGAAAAACTATCTAAAAAATTCCATGTAAAGATTACTTTATCCATATCTGGAGATCCTATGAATGTACCTGTCTCCTTTGAGAAATATATGATAGATTTTTGATTAAGGACGGACAAAGGTAGAGCCAAGGGATTTCCTTGGCTTTAATTTTGCTTTACTTTAAGTTGACGTCTTCCATATTGCCAATGTATAATGTATAAAAAATGGTATTAGGATGTGAAATATAATATGATTTATGAAAGTACAAGGGATAAAGATAATAAGGTTTCTTCTATGGAGGCTATAAAACAGGGAATATCCCCAGAAGGCGGGCTATATGTTCCTGAATACATACCAAATATAGATGGCAAACTGCTTAAAGACATGGTAGAGATGAATTATAGGGAAAAAGCTATTAAAATACTTAGCATGTATCTTGATGATTATGACAAAGTAGATATTAATAGATGCGTAGACAAGGCTTATAGCAAAATTAAGTTTGATTCAGAAGATATAGCGCCAATTGAGCCTGTTGGAGACAATCTATTTGCGCTGGAATTATGGCATGGCCCTACCTGCGCATTTAAAGATATAGCTTTGCAGCTTTTACCACACCTTATGACTACTGCTGTACAAAGAACAAATGAACAAAATAAATTAGCCATATTAACGGCAACTTCCGGAGATACTGGTACTGCTGCACTAAGTGGATTTAGTGATGTAAAAAATACTTATATAGTTGTATTTTATCCCCAGGATGGTGTAAGTGCAATCCAGAAGATGCAAATGATAACCCAGCCAGGTTTGAATACCCATGTAATAGGAATACAGGGTAATTTTGATGATGCACAGTCCGGTGTTAAATCTATATTTACAAATAAAAAAATAAGATCTAGTATGGAGCACTTAGGATATAGATTATCTTCTGCAAATTCTATTAATTGGGGAAGATTGGTACCTCAGATAATATACTATTTTTCATCATATTTAGATATGGTGAAACACGGATGGATAATATATGGGCAGCCAATAAACGTTGTAGTGCCGACAGGGAATTTTGGAAATATTTTAGCTGCTTATTATGCCAAAAGTATGGGTTTACCTATAAATAAGCTTATATGTGCATCAAATACCAATAATGTTTTAACCGAATTTATTAATACTGGTAGATATGATGTGCAGCGTAAATTTCATAAAACAATATCTCCATCGATGGATATATTGATATCTAGTAATTTGGAACGTTTGCTTTTTGAGATATCAGGGAGAAATACTGAATATATACAAAGGTATATGCAGAAACTTAAAGAAGATAAAGTCTATAAGATAGACGATAATATTTTAAGCAGCATAAAAAACGTATTCTGGGCGGGATATGCAACAGAAGAACAAACTATCGGTTCTATAAAACAAGTATATGAAAAATATGGTTATGTAATGGATCCCCATACTGCTGTTGGATATTATGTTTATGATGAATACAAAAAAATTACGGGAGATTCAACCAAGACAATTATAGCATGTACTGCAAGCCCGTTTAAATTTTGCAAACCAGTATTAAATGCCATTCTTGGTAGCCAAGCATTAGAACAAAATGGAAACGAATTCGATATGTTAGAAAAATTATCTCAAGTATCAGGTAGCTCTATTCCGTGTTCACTAATAAACTTGAAGGATAAACAGATAATACATAAAGATATATGTGAAAAATATCAGATGGAGAGTAAAATATTAAGTATTTTTAAAAGGATGGGGTGATAGATTTGAAAATTGCTATTGGACAAATAAATACAAAAGTAGGTGATATAGCTGGGAATTTGTCTATTATAAAGCATTATATTGATATAGTAAAGCAAAAAGAATGCGATTTAGTAGTATTTCCTGAATTAGCTTTAACAGGCTATACACCTAAGGATTTATTATTTCAATCTAGCTTTATAGATTGTGTTTCAAAGGCTGTTGGCGAATTAATTTCATATACTGACGGCATTTCAGCCATAATATCAGTTCCTATATATGGAGAAAACAACTGCCTTTTAAATGCAACCTTTTTAATACAGGATAGAAGAATAATTCATACAATATATAAAGAACGATTATCAAAATATGGAGATTATTATGAAAAAAGATATTTTCATGCCTATTCAAAATCTCAACAGCATGTTATCAATTTTATGGGTAAAAAGATAGCTATAATACCTGGACTACTAGAGGATATGGATTGTAGAGCAGATATAGTAATAAACATATCGTCATTGCCATACTATAGGGGTAAATTTGATGAACAGGTTAATTACTATAAAAGATATACTTGTAATAAACAGTGTACTCTTATATATATAAATGGGGTAGGGGGCAATGATGAGCTTATATTTGATGGTAATTCATCTGTGTTTCAAGATGGACATATGATCATAAAAGCTGGACTATTTGAAGAAGATATTATATTTTATGATACTAGAGAAATTTATAATAATATAGATTCGGTTGAAGAAGATATACAATGGGCATATAATTCCCTGATATTAGGACTTAGAGATTATTGCAAAAAGAATAAAATAGGGAAGATAGTATTGGGTTTGAGCGGGGGTATAGATTCTGCCGTTAATGCATGCATAGCGGCTGAAGCTATAGGTTCAAAGAATGTATTGGGTGTATCTATGCCATCTAGGTATTCTTCCATGCATAGTAAGCAGGATGCTGAGCAACTTGCAAAAAACTTAGACATTGAATATAGAGTAATACCAATAGAAGATGTATTTATGAAATATTTGTATATTTTCAACACAAGTGGGAAATTATCTCAAGATATAGCAGAGGAAAACATTCAGGCTCGTATACGCGGAAATATTTTAATGTTTATATCCAATAGAGAAGGCAGATTGCTAATTTCATCAGAAAATAAATCGGAAACATATGTTGGTTATTCTACATTATATGGTGATATGTGTGGGGGTTTATCAGTAATAGCTGATATTTTTAAGAAGGATGTATATAGAATAGCTAAATATATAAATATGGAAGAGGAGATAATACCAAATAATATATTAATAAAAGAACCATCAGCTGAGCTAAAAGAAAATCAAAAAGATAATGACGCTCTACCACCTTATGATGTATTGGATAATGTTTTATATATGTATTTGGAGAATAATGATCAAATTGATACTATAATAAATAGTGGCATTAACAGAAATACTGTTTATAATATAATAGATATGGTATATAAAAGTGAATATAAGCGCAGGCAATCTGCTCCTGCTTTAAAAGTTTCCAAATCATCTGTTATGGCTAATAAATATATGCCTATAGCACATGAATGGAAGAATAATAACTAATTTATTTATATGGGGGGAATGTTCATGCAGATATATCGAGAAGGCAGCACTGTATTCATTAAACCTAAAGATGAGATATCATTTTCAACAGTTATTTTGGTAAAAAATAAGATATATGATTTTTTAAATGCTGACGATAAAGTGATTGAATTGGATCTTTCAGATGTAGAATTTATGGATAGTGCAGGACTTGGAATGCTTATTTCATTGGTGAAGATTATGAAAGCTCGAGGAGGTAAATTGGTAGTTGCCTATCCCCAGCTTGGTGTACAAAAGTTATTGGAAATGACTAAGATGGATTCAATAATGGATATAAGGAAGACCCCTGAGCAAACAACAGGCAGTTGGAAAGATTTTGATTAAAGTGTTATACATTTTTGTATGACACTTTTTGTTATTCTTGTTATTTCTATTTTGCAAGAGAATTAAAAATAATATATTAAAACAAGACGGCATTGTGGCCTTTTAATGGCTTTTAATGCCGTCTTGTTTTTGTAACGTTTATATGCATTACGAATAATATAAATTAAAGATATTTATATATGAAAGGAGAATATGCATGAATTACGATTATTCTGTTTATAATTACGGACAGTGCATACCAAGGCCGCAGCCGAGACCATATATGCCAAATGGTGAATTGGCAAGGGCATATATACCATATCAACAATATACAAGAAGTTTTTCACCAATGGAAGCTCTTAAACATGGTACTATGTTTCCAGAATTGGTGAGACCATATAAGGATTATAGGTATGAGGGGGCTAATCATTATGTGTAGGAATGATCTTCTTAATCAAATAAGGGCTATAGAATTCATGACAGTTGATTTAAATCTATATTTAAATACACATCCAGAGGATAGGCGAGCTATAAATGAATATAATAACTATACTCGTCAGCTTATGATGTTAAAAGCCGAGTATGAACGCATATATGGCCCTTTGACGAATTTTGGATACTCTCAAAGTCAGTATCCATGGAGATGGATAAATGATCCCTGGCCATGGGAACAAGATTATTGGATGGAGGAGTGTTAATATGTGGGTGTATGAAAAAAAACTACAATATCCTGTCAGGATAAAGAATCCCAATCCTGAAATGGCAAAGTACGTAATTTCTCAGTATGGTGGTCCGGATGGTGAATTAGCTGCTTCACTGAGATACTTGTCTCAAAGATATAGTATGCCTATTCCCGAAGCAAAAGCGACATTAAATGATATAGGTACCGAAGAATTGGCCCACTTTGAAATGGTAGGTTCTATGGTTTATCAATTAATGAAAGGCGCATCTCCAGAAGAGATAAAAGCGGCAGGTGCGGGAGCTTATTTTGCTGATCATGATAGTGCAGTATATCCTAGTACAGGTACAGGGGTACCATTTACAGCAGCTTATATACAGTCAAAAGGTGATCCTATAGCTGATTTACATGAAGATTTAGCTGCAGAGGAAAAGGCTAGAGCAACCTATGAAAATCTTCTAAAGCTAGCAGATGATCCAGATGTAATAGAACCTTTGAAATTTTTGAGAGAGAGAGAAATTGTCCATTTTCAGCGATTTGGAGAGGTATTAGAAAAAGTACAGGAACATATGAATAGCAAAAAATATTTTTGATTAGATAAAATTTGGGGCTACGAATGGTAGCCCCTTTAATGAGGTGATTCTATCGTGTATGCAAGCAGATATTTACGGATATCTGATCCTTTAATGGAAGGAATTGATGTGCGAAATGTTCAAGAACGTCTTAAAGAGTTAGGATATTATAATGGAGATATAACATCAATATATGATAAAGAAACAGCAGAAGCGGTTAGAAATTTTCAATTAGCAAATGGTCTTATTGGCGATGGAATAGTTGGTCCTATTACATGGAATGCTATAGGGTTAAGTGCTGAAAGTCTTGAATATTTTGATACACAATATAATATAACTGTAGATTTGTCAAAACGTGAGCTTATATTAAAAGAGGGGGAACAAATATTAAAAACTTATCCTGTAGCAGTCGGGAAGCCTTCTACTCCTACACCTGTGGGTAATTGGAGAATAATACAAAAAACGGTAAACCCAGGAGGAGCTTTTGGTGCCAGATGGATGAGACTTAATATTTCATGGGGAGGTTATGGTATTCATGGAACAAATGATCCTGAATCTATAGGTAAAGCAGTAAGCCACGGTTGTGTAAGAATGTACAACGAAGATGTGATAGAGCTTTATGATATAGTGCCTTTAGGCACTGAAGTGAATATATTGGGAAGTGTTTTTACTGGACGAATTCTTTATTTAGGTGTAGAGAATGGCTCAGACATTGCCCAGCTGCAGGAAATTTTACGCAGAATAGGATATTATAATGGTTCCATAGATGGAATATATGGTGAAGGAACAAGAAATGCTGTTATGGACTTCCAGCGAGATTATGGGTTGATAGCAGATGGTGTAGTAGGTGTTAATACCTATGATGCTTTGGAAAAGGCAAACGATACTTTACTAAACGATATGCAGCCATGAACGATAATATATAGCACTTCTGTAATAATCCAGAAGTGCTTTTCACATTTTGGTTAATTTTATATTTGTGGTTTATAATATAGATATCTAGTAGAATAATAGCAAAGGAGGGGATAGGTTGTGGATAAAAAAGAGGTATCCGTAGTTTTAGAGGAGATTGCTCTTTTGTTAGAAATGAAAGGAGACAATCCGTTTAAAATACGTGCTTATACAAATGCTGCCCGTAGTATAGAATTACTAGATCAAGATATAGAAGAGCTAGTTGCAAAAGGTAGGCTAGGGGAAATAAAGGGAATTGGTAAGGCGCTTCAAGAAAAGATAGAGGAATTGGTGACAACAGGTACTTTAAAGTATTATGAAGATTTGAAACAATCTTTTCCTAAAGGTTTATTTGAACTTCTCAAAATACCTGGTTTAGGACCCAAAAGGGTAAAAATAATCTATGATAATTTAGGTATAACAACTTTGGAAGAATTGGAGTATGCATGTAATGAGAATAGATTAGCAGGTTTACCTGGATTTGGATATAAGACTCAGGAAAATATATTGAATGGTATAGAGAATTTTAAAGAATATAAGGATAAATTTTTATTTTCTGAGGCTTATAGAGAAGCTGAGATATTGATTGAATACTTAAAGACTTGCGAATTTGTAGACTATATTGATATTGCAGGAAGCTTGAGACGTAAAAAAGAAATAATAAAGGATATAGACATATTGGTTGGCAGTGATCATGGAGAAAAAGTGATGGACTTTTTTGTAAACTTTACTCATATAAAAGAAGTTGTAGCAAAAGGAACTACAAAAACCAGTTTAAGACTTGAAAGTGGAATAGCCGTTGACCTAAGAGTGGTAAGTACAAAACAATATCCATATGCGCTTCATCATTTTACAGGTAGCAAGGAGCATAATACTGCTATGCGCCATTATGCAAAGCAAAAGAATATAAAGATGAATGAATATGGACTTTTTAATGTGAGCGATAATAGTTTGATATTATGTTATTCTGAAGAAGATATATTTAGTACATTAGGCATGCAATATATTCCACCTGAGATAAGAGAAAATACTGGTGAAATAGAGATAGCGTTAAAAAATCAATTACCTGACTTTGTAATTTTTGACGATATAATTGGAATATTGCATGTGCATAGCAATTATAGTGATGGTAGATGTGCGATTTCTGAACTGGCTGAGTATGCTTATAAGCTAGGATATAAATATATAGGTATATCCGACCATAGCAAGTCTGCCTCTTATGCTCATGGACTTAATGAAGAGGATATAATGCAACAGCATGAAGAGATCGATAGGTTGAATAAAAAATTTAGTCATTTTAAGATATTAAAAGGAATCGAAGTAGATATACTAAAAAATGGTAGTTTAGATTATAATACTGAAGTATTAGAAAGTTTTGATTTTGTAATAGCATCTGTACATTCAAATTTCTCTATGAATAAAGAAGAGATGACAGAAAGAATTTTAAAGGCAATGGACAACCCATATGTTACAATATTAGGACATCCTACTGGCAGACTTTTACTATCTCGTCCTGCATATGAAATAGAAATGGAAAAGGTATTTCAAAAAGCATTAGAAAATGGTGTAGCTATAGAGATAAATGCCAATCCACATCGTCTTGATTTAGATTGGCGTTGGTGCCGAAGAGCAAAAGATTTAGGAATAAAATTTGCTATATGTCCAGATACCCATGATTTGGAAGGATTTTCTCATATGCAGTATGGTGTAGGTATTGCTAGAAAAGGTTGGTTGGAAAAAGGAGATATTATAAATTGCTATGGAGTAGACAATTTCATTTAAGGGGGACAGAGTATGCAGAGTGATTTAATTAAGGAGAGGGCTATTTTAGTAGGAATAGATGTTCAGGGTATGGGAGAAGCATTACTTGAAGAATTGGACCAGTTGGCAGATACTGCTGGAGCCGAAGTGGTTTTTAAAATGGTGCAAAACAGGAATAAGCCAGATGTAGCTACTTATATAGGAAAAGGGAAGGCAGAAGAATTATCTCAAGCGGTAAAATCTTTTGACGCCCATCTTATTATTTGTGATGATGAGTTATCTCCCACCCAAATACGCAATTTAGAGCATATAACAGGCATAAGGGTTATAGATAGGACTTCTGTTATATTGGATATCTTTGCTCAAAGGGCCATATCTAGAGAAGGTAAATTGCAGGTAGAACTGGCACAGTTAAAATATAGGTTACCTAGACTAACAGGGAAAGGCATAGAGCTTTCAAGACTGGGAGGGGGTATAGGAACTAGGGGACCGGGAGAAAAAAAGCTAGAAACGGATAGGAGATATATAAGACAACGCATATATGAGATAGAGAAGGAGCTTAAAAAAGTACAAAAAAGGCGGGAACTTGCGCGGAATAAAAGAAAAAAGAATATGATTCCTGTAATTGCATTAGTGGGATATACCAATGCAGGAAAAAGCACGCTAATGAACATCTTAACAAATTCAGAAGTGTTAGTGGAAGATAAACTATTTGCTACTCTTGATCCCACTGCTCGAAAAATAGTGTTACCTAATAATCAAAACGTTGTATTAGTAGATACTGTTGGGTTTATAAATAAACTACCCCATCAATTAGTAGATGCATTTAAGGCTACGCTGGAAGAAGTGATATTCGCTGATGTGCTTTTACATATAGTGGATATGAGTTCACCTCATATGTTAGAACAGATAGAGTTAGTAAATAATGTATTAAATTCATTAGGCGCACATCAGCCAATTATAATGGTATATAATAAAATAGATAAAGTGAATAGTCTTATACCATTACCTGCTATAAAGCCGCAAGTAAGCATATCTGCCAAGACAGGGGCAGGAATAGATTTACTTCTAAAAGAGATAGAGAATAATATATCTATTGATTATCATCATATTTGTCTATGTATACCTTATGATGAGGCAAATGTTTTGTCTAAATTACATGATGAAGCCAAGGTAATAAATCAGGAATATAGGGCGAGTGGAATATATTTAGAGGTATATGTAGATGATATTACATATAACCAATTGAAGGGTTTTGAAGTTTAACTTATCAAAGTAGAAAATGTGGGCACACTATAAAAACAAGTTGAAATTTAAAAGGGAGGAATATACATGCGTGCTATGGTTGACCAAGATCTATGTATCAGTTGTGGATTATGTATAAGTACGTGTGATGATGTTTTTCATTGGAATGATGACGATAAAGCAGAGGCAATAGATGAAGATGTACCATCTGATTTTGAAGATGAGGTAAATGAAGCAATAGAAGGATGTCCTACAGAAGCAATAAAAGAGATTTAAAAAAGATACGCCAATATTGGCGTATCTTTTTTAAAAAGTTATTTTTTCCCGTAGATAACCTTCAAGCTGATCTATTTTTACTCGGATTTGTTCCATAGTATCACGATCTCTTATTGTAACAGAGTTATCCTCTAATGTATCAAAATCAACTGTAATACAGTAGGGTGTACCAATCTCATCTTGACGTCTATACCTTTTTCCAATACTACCTGTTTCATCATAATCTATCATAAAGTATTTACTAAGTTCTAGGTAAATATTGTTTGCCTGATCCTTAAGTTTTTTGGACAAGGGCAAAACAGCTGCCTTAAATGGTGCTAGAGCAGGGTGTAGTTTTAATAGGACTCTAGAATCGTTGTTATCCAATTCTTCCTCAACATATGCTTGACACAAAAAGGCCAAAGTAATACGATCTGCACCTACAGAAGGTTCAATACAATAGGGAATAAATTGTTCATTAGTATTAGGATCTAGATAATTAAAATTTTCACCAGAATGCTCTGCGTGTTGTTTTAAATCAAAATCTGTCCTGTTTGCAATACCCCATAGTTCACCCCAACCAAATGGGAATAAAAATTCTATATCTGTAGTAGCTTTACTATAATGGGAAAGTTCTTCAGGACTATGATCTCTTAAACGGATATTTTCTTCTTTTAATCCAAACTCAATGAGCCAGTTTTTACAAAAGCTTCTCCAATAATCAAACCATTCCATATCCTCACCAGGTCTACAGAAAAATTCCAGTTCCATCTGTTCAAATTCACGGGTGCGGAATATGAAATTACCTGGAGTTATTTCATTCCTAAAGGATTTTCCTATTTGACCTATGCCAAAAGGTAATTTTTTTCTACTAGTACGTAAAACGTTTTTAAAATTTACAAAGATACCTTGGGCAGTTTCGGGTCTTAGGAAGATTTCAGATTTCGAATCTTCAGTAACACCCTGAAAAGTCTTAAACATAAGGTTGAATTGGCGGATGCCTGTAAAATCATGTTTACCGCAATCGGGGCAAGGTATATCATTTTGTTCTATGTATTTCTCCATTTTATCATTGCTCCAGCCATCTACTGTAATGTCTTCATGCCCTTGTGATTTTAAATAATCTTCTATGAGGCTGTCTGCTCTAAATCTAGTTTTACAAGCCTTACAGTCCATAAGGGGATCATTAAATCCACCTACATGACCAGAAGCTACCCATGTTTCAGGATTCATCAGTATGGCAGAATCCATGCCTACATTATATGGGCTTTCTTGGATGAATTTTTTCCACCATGCCCGCTTGACATTGTTTTTAAGTTCTACTCCCAGAGGTCCATAATCCCAGGTATTAGCTAACCCGCCATATATCTCGGAACCAGGGAATATAAACCCTCTTCCCTTACAGAGTGCTACCATCTTATCCATAGTTAATGATACTGACATTTGTGTTCCTCCAATACTTTATATAATTATAAAAAGCCCTTCATCCCATTAAAGGGACGAAAGGCTATCCTTCGCGGTTCCACCCTTTTTGGTCTTTTTAGACCCTCTTTTTTAAAGATAGCTCCAGAATGCCTTCGTACATCATATCTCCAGGCTTTCACCATCCCTAGGTCGCTTATAGACAGAGGATATACTACTATTTTCCTTCATAGCTATTTTAGTGCATTTTAATTATTACTTAATACTTTAACGTTATAAAAGTTTTAGTTTCATATTATATATTATTACCAAACGACGGCAAAAAGTCAAGATGCAAACAAACATTTATTTATGGGTATTGTTTTTAACGACAAATTACGATAAAATAAACTTTAAGAATTTAATGAAAAGAAAAGGGGACAGTAGATGATAGAAAAGAGCTTTGTCATTCAAAACGAAGTAGGGCTTCATGCACGGCCGGCTGCAAAACTTACGCAGGTGGCTAGTAATTTTAAATCAGAAATCTTACTAGTCAAAGATACAAAGACGGCTAATGCAAAGAGTTTACTGTCAGTATTAGCCCTAGGTATTTTTAGAGATGCAGAATTTAGAATACGTATAATAGGCCCAGATGAGCTAGAGGCCATGTGTAAAATAACTCGATTGATTGAAGATGATATAAACATAAATTAATCAAAAAATATGTAAAATGTCTATTGGGAGTGGATATAGTGTATGATCTGTCTATAATCCATGTTGATATGGATGCCTTCTATGCTTCCATAGAGCAAAGGGATAATACTTTTTTTAGAAATAAACCTATTGTTGTAGGAGGGCACCCTGACGGAAGAGGCGTGGTGAGTACTGCATCATATGAGGCTAGAAAATTTGGTATCCACTCAGCTATGCCTGCTAGACGTGCAAGAGAGTTATGTCCTGGTGCTATATTTTTACCGGTCAATATGGAGAAATATAAAAACGTATCTGAGCAAATTCAAAATATATTTAAGGATTATACCTATACTATAGAGCCCATATCCATAGATGAGGCTTTTTTGGATATGGGGGAACAACATAGAGATGTGATATCGACAGCTCAAGAAATAAAAAATCGCATATACGATGAATTAAATCTCACAGCATCTGTTGGGATATCATATAATAAGTTTTTGGCAAAGTTAGCTTCTGACATGGAAAAGCCAAATGGTTTTACTGTAATTACCCTTAAAGATGCGAAAAAAATATTACCAACCCTTCCTGTAAGAAAGATTTGGGGGGTAGGTGTTAAAACTGAAAAGGAGCTAAACGACATAGGTATTTTTACTATAGAGGATTTGCTTAATTATGATAGGGAGTTCATTTTAAATCATTGGGGAAGACGTGGATATGAGCTTTTATGCTTGGCACAAGGTATGGATAACAGGCCGGTTGAGGCGTATCAACAGGCTAAGAGCATTGGTGAAGAAACTACTCTGTCGAATGATGCTGTTGATAAAGGCATATTGAGAAACTATATAAAAGATTTTGCTATCATTATAGGTAAACGTATGAATAAGCAGGGCATAAAATGTAGGACTATAACAGTTAAAATTAAATACAATGATTTTAGGCTTATAACTAGAAGCATTACATTGGATGTTCCTACCTCTTCATCTTTGATGATATACTCTGAGGCCAATAACATACTAGAAAATAGGATAGAGCTCATAAAGCCTGTCAGATTAATAGGTATCCAATTATCAAATCTGTTGTATCCACATGAACCTAAGCAGGTAACTTTTGAGCATTTTATAGGCAGCAACGGTATAAAAAACCATTAAACAGGGGACCATAAAAATGGCACTATTATGAAAAGGAGTTTTGATTGTGAAAAATAAAAAAGTCCCCCCAAATATTTCTGTTGATAAAATAATAAAGGAGTTTACATATGAGGCGAATAAAAAATTAGATAAGCAATATGAAGGTACTAAACAAGCTATTGTTCAAATTTCTAAAGAAAAGGTACAAAATCTTATGAAAATATATGATATGGGTTTGTGCAAAGAGGATAGAGAAGCTATTGTAAACACTATATCTAAAAGTATGATGCAAAGCTTCTCATTGGGATATGGACTAGGAAAAGCAGAAGGTATAATAGATAGAGATATCTATCTATAAAGCCCAGTGGATATAATCCATATGGGTTTTTTTAATATGCATTGGTAGACATTGGAGATAAAATTCTGTATAATTAACATTATATTAGATAAGTTTGGCCAAATGAAAAGGGGTGGGGACAATAGTGAAACATGTTTTTTCAGCTGATGTGTTTTTGAGTTGGCATATATTTTTAGAAATTGCCAGTATAGTAATGGCATTTAGTATATTTTCAATTACATTTTATACCTTTGAACAATCAAAAAACTTGAAATCCATAATATTTGCATGTACATTTTTTGTAATTGGGATATTGGATATATTTCATTTTTTAACATACAAAGGTATGCCCATGTTTTTAACTGCTCCATCTGCACAGAAGGCCACAGCTTTTTGGGTAATTTCCCGTTTTACTATGGCTGTTGCCTTTTTATATGCAAGTTTTTTATGTCCCTACAGACAAACAAATAAGAGACGTTTTGCGTTTTTTGGAGTAGCTATTGCTTACGCAGTTTTTTGGATATATATTATAAATTATCATATTGATGCATTGCCTAAGCTATATGTAGAAGGGGAAGGATTGACAAATCTTAAGATATTTATAGAATACTGTATCATATGTATACACGGAATTAGCATATACATGTTTTTTAGATCCTATAAAAACAGACAAGAAGACAGGAATTATATTTTTTTAATCATATTGGGATTGATAATTAGTGCATGCAGTGAGTTGGTATTTACTCTTTATATAAGCGTATATGATATATATAACATGGTAGGTCACATTCTTAAGGTTATGGCATACTATTTATTATTTAGGGCATTATTTGTGCGGAATATAGAAAAACCATACGTTAGTTTAAGCCAAGCAGAAAATAAATTATCTGCATATGCAGATAACCTGGAAAAAATGGTAATCAAAAGAACTTCTGAAATACAACAGGCAAAGAATAAATTGGAGCAGGATTTAGACTATGCAAAGAATATTCAATTGGCATTGTTGCCAAATGAATTTCCCAATATACCTGGGATGGACTTTGCGTCCAGGTATTTCCCGTGTGAAAAAGTAGGAGGTGATTTTTATAATGTTTTTAAGCTAGATGAGAAAAATTTAGGCATAGTAATTGGGGATGTTGCAGGTCATGGAGTTTCTGCTGCGATGCTTAATGTATTTATAAACCAAAATATTCATGTAAAAAAACAATATGATGATGGCCGATACAAGATATTTACACCTCGTGGGGTGCTTATGAATCTTTACCATGTTTACAATGAAATGCCTTTTCCTGAAGAAGCATATTTGGTTATGATGTATGGTATATACAATATCAATACACGTAAGTTTTCTTATGCTTCAGCCGGGATGAATGTTACACCTATAATACTAAGTCAAAATGGAGATGTGCGGTTTATAAAGGCTGATGGATTTCCAATATGCAAGTTTGGCAAGTATTTTAAGCCATCATATAAAACGCAAAGTATTGACTTATTCCCTGGTGATACATTAATATTCTATACAGATGGTTTAACTGATATTGATAGATATAGGCCAGAGGTTTTTGGACAAGAAAACTTAAAAGAATTTATAAAAGGGATGAAAGGCTTAAGTGCAAGGGAGACGTGTGATCAGCTTTTAGATGCGTATTTTACATTATTAGAAGACAAGGATATGTTAGATGATGTAACGGTTTTGGTAGTAAAAACAAAAGAATACTAATTTTTTAAAGGAGATGATGGTTTGGAAAAGCGTATAGGAGTTATAGGAATTGTAGTTGATTGTCCAGAAGAATCAGGTCAAACTGTCAGCCAATATATCAGTGAATATTCGTCTATAATAGTAGGTAGAATGGGTGTGCCATATAGAAAGCGTAATATATCTGTTATATCACTTATAGTAGAGGGAACAACTGATGAAATAGGGGCTTTAACTGGGAAATTAGGGAAGTTAAATGGTGTTACAGTAAAAAGTGCTTTGACTTCTAAAAAAATAGTAGATTAGGAGATGCAATATGAAAGATAAAACAAAAAAGATTACATATACAGCGATTTTATTGGCGCTTACTTTGGTATTTCAATCCCTTAGAAATATTATTCCTCAGGGTATGGATCAATACATAATTGGCTCATTGGTAAATGCATGTTTAATTATTTCTGCCATTATAGTAGGTATGGGAGGAGGTATTGCTATTTCCGTAATAGCTCCTTTAGTAGCACTTTTACAGGGGGAAATAGCTTTTCCAATATTGGTACCCTTCGTAGCTATTGGAAATTCAGTTATAGTCATCGTGGTAGCCCTATTATATGATAAAAACAAATATTTGGCCTTATCTTTGGGAACAATATTAAAATTTCTTGTATTATATATAATGATTGTATATATGGCAATACCAATTATTACTCCTAAGTTACCACCTGAAAAAGCAAAGAAGGTAACTAGTTTGTTATCACTCAAGTTTAGTTGGCCCCAATTGGTAACAGCGGCTATAGGTAGTATAATAGCTATTAGCATAGTTCCCGCCATTACAAAGGCAAACAGAGAGCAATAATAATCAAAAAAAGACCCTACATGGGTCTTTTTGAAGTTTACAGAGCTCTTTTTACTTTGCCTGAACGCAGACAACTGGTGCAAACATATATAGTTTTAGGTGTCCCATCTACTATAGCCCTTACCTTTTTTACGTTTGGTGCAAAAGCACGATTGCTTCTGCGATGGGAGTGACTCACCTTATTGCCAAATACTACGCCTTTATTACATACATCACAAACTTTAGCCATTTATTACACCTCCTTCAAAGAAGAAAACATACCTGTTTTTAAAACATTAATATTGTATCATTAAGTTATAGCTTTGGCAAGAAAAACAAAAATATAGTGTTTATATTGAAACAAAATTGTTTATAGTATAGAATATAAGGTAATAGTAGGATCAAATCCTTATCTAGATTTTTAGGGAGGAAATCATATGGGAGTAAAAAAGACTAATCCGTTAGGCGAAATTATAATTACAGATGAAGTTATAGCACGAATAGCAGGTATAGCAGCGACGGAATGTTATGGCATTGTTGGTATGGCTTCTAAGCGGGCTACTGATGGGATTGTTGAGTTATTGGGAAGTGAAAATCTATCCAGAGGGATAAAGGTACGTACCCAGGATAACGTAGTAACTATAGATATATATATAATTGTAGAGTATGGTATATCTATTGCTACTGTAGCGCAGAATGTCATTGAGAAGGTAAAATATACAGTAGAGGATCTAGCTGGGGTGGATGTAGGTAAAGTAAATGTAACCGTTGAAGGGGTTAGGGTTTAAGGGTAGTGTCCCTTAACACCTTAAAGGGAGGTACATAATTTGAAGCAAGAGTTTATTGATGGTATTAAGCTAAAAAAAATGGTTCTTTCATCGGCTCAATTTTTGGATAATAATAAAAAAACAGTAGATGCCCTTAACGTTTTTCCAGTGCCAGATGGAGATACTGGAACCAATATGGCCATGACCATATTGGCTGCTGCTAAAGATTTGGAATCTATTCATGATAACAATATAGATAAAGTAGCTGAAGTTGTATCGAAGGGTGCATTGAAAGGAGCCAGAGGTAATTCAGGAGTCATTCTTTCACAACTTTTTAGGGGGTTTGCAAAAGGTGTGCAAGGTGAGAAAGAGGTGGATACCGTTAAGTATGCTGAGGCATTAAAATTAGGTGCTGATACAGCTTATAAGGCGGTAATGAAACCTACAGAAGGCACTATTCTCACAGTGGCCAGAGTAACTGCTCAGGAGGCTCAAAACATTGCCAAGCAGGAAAAGGATTTTGTGATTTTTTATCAGAAAATAATAAAAATTGCAAAAGATACAGTAGATAAAACGCCAGAACTGTTACCCGTACTAAAGCAGGCGGGAGTGGTGGACTCGGGCGGTATGGGCCTTTTGTATATAATGATGGGAACCAGTCAGGCATTAGAAGGCAAGTTTGATGATACATTAATTGTTAAAAAAGAACCAAATTCAGCATCTATGATACAATCAGATAAAGAAATAGATATAAAATATGGGTATTGCACAGAGTTTTTTATAAAAAATCTCTATCCCCATGTTACTGAAGATGATGTAGATAAATTAAAGGATAAATTATTGAAACTTGGGGATTCTATTGTGGTTGCTAGTGATAGCGATTTCGTTAAGGTGCATGTTCATACAAATATGCCTGGAAAGGTATTGCAATTAGGACTTAGATTTGGTGATCTCTCTACTATCAAGATTGATAATATGAGGGAACAGCATAGAAATCTTAGTGATATTGTACAAGAAAATGACAGCAATTCCTATTCGGATGATTTAAATCCACGGTATCAACAGCCATTGGAGCAACAAAAGAGATTTGGAGTAGTAGCGGTGGCAATAGGTGAAGGCATTGGAACAATATTTAAGGATTTATCGGCTGACTATATTGTACAAGGTGGCCAAACGATGAACCCAAGTATAGACCAATTATTGCAGGCAGTGGAGCAAGTAAACGCTGAAGAAATATTTATACTGCCAAATAACAGCAATATAATCCTATCTGCAAAACAGGTACAGGAAGTTACCGATAAAAAGGTGCATGTGATTCCTAGTAAATCTATTCCACAAGGTATAGCTGCACTATTGGCATATAATCCAGATGTAAATAGTGATACAAACATTGATAGGATGACCGAAGCATTATACTCAGTGAAAACTGGTCAGGTGACATATGCTGTTAGGGACTATAATGTCAATGCATTATCTATAGCTAAGGATGATATAATAGGAATTGAAAATGGTGATATAGTAGCTGTCGAAAAGAATATCGATGATGCAACTCATAAGCTTATTGATGCCATGATTGATGATGAAAGTGAAATGGTTACTATATATTATGGCCAGGATATTTCAAAGGAACATGCTGATTCAATTGCACAATATGTAGAGTCTCAATATGATGATTTAGATGTGGAATGTTATTCTGGGGGACAGCCCTTGTATTACTATATAATTTCAGTAGAATAGATATTAAGGAGGTTTTAACCTCCTTTTTTTAACATTATTTTTATAGGTGATATATATGGATGGGTTAGAACAGGATGTACGATATGTAAAGGGAATCGGACCTAAAAAGAGCAAGTTGCTCAATAAATTGGGTATAAAAACATTACAGGATGCCCTATATTATTTTCCGAGGGATTATGATATATGGGATGACATAAAGAAGGCCAGCGATATAGTAAATGGAGAAGAATGTTCACTGGTGGTGAATTTTAAAGGTAGGGCAAACAATATAAGAACCAGGCGAGGTCTTGTTATTACAAATTGGATAGCAAATGATGATACGGGAAATGTAGTATGTGTTTGGTATAATCAACCCTATAGAGCCTCTATCTATAAAAATTCTATAAAATATTTTATAAGAGGTAAAGTAGAGATAAAGTATGGCAAAATATACATAAATATGCCTGTCGTTGAAGAGTATAATAAGGATAAACATGATGGGAGCAAAATATTATCTATATATGCATTGACCCAAGGAATAACACAAAAAGATTTGCGCAATTTAGTTAAAGAATCCTTGAATAAAACGAATGGGCAAATAATAGACTATATTCCATGTTCCATAAGAAAAAAATACGATTTAGTAGAAA
Source organism: Xylanivirga thermophila (assembly GCF_004138105.1). Classification (NCBI taxonomy): domain Bacteria; kingdom Bacillati; phylum Bacillota; class Clostridia; order Caldicoprobacterales; family Xylanivirgaceae; genus Xylanivirga; species Xylanivirga thermophila. The sequence continues at coordinate 98,488 of NZ_RXHQ01000003.1, forward strand.
AAAATTTTGCATTAGCAAATATACATTTTCCCCAGTCAGAATATGCAATGGAGCAGGCACGTATAAGACTCGTTTTTGAAGAATTTTTTAATATTAGATTGGCTTTAAGGATTATTAGAGAACAGAATAGACAAAATATAAAAGGTACAAAATTTAAATGGGATAATAGAAAAATACAGTATTTTATACAGGGATTGAGTTTTGAACTTACCATTGCTCAAAAACGTGTGCTGCAGGAAATACTTCAAGATATTTCCTGCGATAAGCCAATGAATAGGCTTATACAGGGAGATGTAGGTTCTGGCAAGACTATATTAGCAGCTATAGCCTTATATTGTGCTTATTTGAGTGGTTATCAGGGAGTTATGATGGTTCCAACCGAAATTTTGGCTGTTCAACATTTTGAATCATTTAAAGAATTATTCCATGGTAAAGGAATTACTATAGAATGCTTGGTTGGTAGTATGAAAGCTAGTGAAAAAATTAATATAAAGGGTAGATTGTCAGAAGGAGATATAGATATTATTGTAGCTACCCATGCAGTATTAGAGGAAGATGTAATATTTAAACATCTAGGCTTGATAGTAACTGATGAGCAGCACAGATTTGGAGTAAGACAAAGGGCTGCATTGCAGGAAAAAGGTGTGCAGCCTCATATGCTAGTAATGTCTGCAACACCTATCCCTAGGACCCTTTCATTGATATTATATGGTGATCTTGATATATCCATAATAGATGAACTCCCGCCTGGCCGCCATCCGGTAAAAACGTATCATGTACCATCATCTATGAGGGATAGAGTCTACAATTTTGTACGTAGACAGGTGCAAGAAGGGCGCCAGGTATATGTGGTATGTCCCCTTGTAGAGCAATCTGAAAAAATAGATTCAGTAGCTGCTGTGGAACTTTTTGAAAGACTAAAAAATGGGCCTTTGACATCTTTACGAATAGATTTGTTGCATGGAAGAATGAAGGGAAGCGAAAAGGATAGGGTGATGGAGAAATTCTCCAATGGCGATATAGATGTGTTGGTATCTACTACTGTGATAGAAGTAGGGGTAAATGTACCAAATGCAACTCTCATGGTTATAGAAAATGCAGAACGTTTTGGATTGGCGCAGCTCCATCAATTGAGGGGTAGGGTAGGCAGAGGAAAATATCAGTCATATTGCGTACTTATTACTGATGTAAATAATTTTCAGATAAGAGAGCGTATGCAGATTATGACAAGGTCGAATAATGGATTTGATATAGCTGAAAAGGATTTGCAACTCAGAGGACCTGGAGATATGTTTGGGGTAAGACAGCATGGATTGCCGGAATTTAGGATAGCTAATTTATTTACCGATATGGAAATTTTAAAAAGAGCCCAACAAGCGGTAGATGAGATATTAAACACCAACTATGACATAACATACAAAAATCTCATTGATTATGTGATGCATGAATTTGATCAAAAGACAAAGAAGATTGCTATGAATTAGTTAATATATTGTCTAGTAAATATTACTAGCGTAATTTTTTTATAATTGGTTACATTAATAATGCATCACTAATACAGGAGGTGATAATCCATGCCAAGTAATAATCGTAAACTTGTTCCTGAAGCAAGACAGGCTCTTGATAACATGAAATATGAGGTTGCTAATCAAGTAGGGGTTAATCTAAAACAGGGTTATAATGGTGACTTAACTGCTAAGGAAGCCGGATATATCGGTGGTTATATGGTTAAGAAGATGATTGAGCAGGCCCAGAGACAAATGGCTGGTAAGTAATAATTATATAAAATCAAAAGGAACAGATCATGTGATCTGTTCCTTTTGATTTTATATAAAAAAATGCTGATGACTTTATGTCATCAGCTTGGGAGAGGAGAAATTGAAGGAAGAGCTCTATGGGGGAATGTTAAATAATTTTAATTATTTAACATTCTTATTATTGCTAAAAAAATATATTTTATACATACTAAATATAAAAAACAATTCTTTTTCATGAATGCTTGTCCCAATTTTCTAATTATGTTAAAATTACATAAAGTGAAACTAGTATTAGGGAGGCAATTGTCGTTGAGAATTATTGCAGGTGAGTGGAAAGGTAAACCGTTAAAACCTGTAAAAGGTATAAAGACTAGACCGACTACAGACAGGGTTAAAGAATCTGTTTTTAATATTATACAGAGTTATATACCTGATAGCTTTGTTTTAGATTTATTTTCAGGTACAGGCAATATGGGGTTAGAAGCATTAAGCAGGGGAGCTAACAGAGCCATTTTTGTAGAAAAAAGTAGGGGAGCTGCTGCTGTATTGAAAGAGAATTGTGCTTCATTAAGATATACTGATAAAGTTGATATTTTTGTAAACGATGTTTTTACTACAATCCCATATTTAGGAAGGAAAGGGCATGGCTTTAATATAATATTTGCTGATCCACCTTATAGCAAGGAAATTGAACCACTGTTGCTAGGTGCTATTTCAAAGGCGAATATATTAAACAATAATGGTGTCTTTATAATAGAACATGCCTCAAAGGATGTTTTACCATCTAGCTTAGACACCTTGAAGAAAGTTGACTACAGAAAATATGGTAATACTAGTATAAGTATATATGAAAAGGATGATGAATTATGATTACAGCAATATATCCAGGTAGTTTTGATCCTGTCACAAATGGACATTTGGATATAATAAAACGTTCTGCAAAAACCTTTGATAAAGTGATAGTAGCAATTGCTCAAAATCCTAATAAGACACCTATGTTTACAATTGAAGAACGTATGGACTTTTTAAAAAGGGTGATAAATGGGTTACCAAATGTAGAAGTTGATCACTTTGACGGTTTATTGGTTGATTATGTAAAAGAAAAGGATGCACATGTTATAATAAAAGGATTAAGGGCAATATCTGATTTTGAATATGAATTTCAAATGGCCCTTATGAATAGAAAATTAGATTCGGATATAGAAACGCTTTTTATGATGACAAGCTATAAATATTCTTTTTTAAGTTCAAGTATGATGAAAGAAGTAGGTAAACTGGGAGGATGCATTGCAGAACTTGTTCCTGATGCTATTTTGCCGGATGTATTGAAAAGGTTAAAAAGCGTATAATAGGTAGAAATGGGGGAATTTTTATGAATATATTAGATCTTTTGGATGAGCTAGAGGATGAGCTAGATAGTGGCTCTACTGTTCCTTTTACGGGGAAAACTCTTATTGTAAAGGAAAGATGTCTAGATATAATACGGGATATAAGGTTACACCTTCCTGAAGAAATAAAACAAGGGGAATGGATAAAGAAAGAACGTCAGCGGATATTGATAGATGCTCAGAAGGAAGGTGAGGCAATAGTAAAGGAAGCCGAACAGCGCATAAATGCCCTAGTTGACGAAAACCAAATAACTCAAATGGCGTATCAACAAGCTAGGCAGATAGTTGAAAATGCTCAAGATAGTGCTAAAGAGATACGATTAGGTTCAAGGGAATATGCTAATGGCATTCTTGAAGAGCTAGAGACTTATCTAAAAAAGCAAATAGAGATACTCGAGCAAAACAAGAAAGAATTAAATTCTATAAAAAAATAATATTTTATCCGAGGGTAGTTGTTTTGTTTTTATTACATAGTCTTATGATTCCATTTAATATCAACCCTAACAATAACAAGATGGTTATTATATTCATAATATAGCGAAAAGAGGCTAAAATGCGCTCAGACCATGTAATATCATAAAACCAGTTATTTTGATTGAATGTTGTAACGTCCTGATTGTAGAATATAGCCATTATACATGATGAAAATATGGCTGCCATTATACCATGCAAGAGTTTGCTTAAAACATAAATACCTACGGATATATTAGTACCAGCTAATAGACTGGCAACTTGACTATGTATTGAAAATCCGCTCCAGCCAATTAAAAAGCTTAATGCAAATACTTTTTGTTCAATAGGAACGAGACTTTGGCTTATTAATTTACACCCTATAGTCATCTCAAAAAGTCCTCCTGTAAGTCCGTTTAAAAGATTGTCATCTAGCTTAAAAGCAACCATAATTGGTTTGAATATATTAGATAAAAAAGATATAAAACCAATTTGTATTAAAAGATCTATTATTACAGAATATAGTACTATAAATCCGCCTATCATAAGTTGTGTGTTTATGGAATTGCGGACAGCATCGCCTAGAAGCTCAGCTATGGTACGGCCGTCCTTTTGCCTTGCTTGGTGCATATTTTCAAATGCGTTATTAAGTGAATAGTGAGTGGTCTTATAATAATTTTGTTTTTTAGAGTTACTTCCATAAAATCTGAACATAAGGCCTAGTACAATGGCTGAAGCATAGTGACCGGCCATTATGCAATTTGCAGCTTGTTGACTGCCTAGCATACCAACTCCTACAGCACCTGCCATAAAAAGGGGACCGGATGTACTGCAAAAAGATAGTATCCTCTGACCTTGTATCTTATCTATATCCCCTTTTTGCTTAAGTTCTGCTACCAGTTTTGCACCCATTGGATAGCCTGACATTGCACTCATTGCCCATATAAAAGAGCTGCTCCCAGGACATCGAAACAATGGATACATAATAGGTGAGAGTAATGTAGATAAAAAATTCACTACTCCAGTACCTATTAATACCTCTGAGCATATAAGAAAGGGCAGCAATGCTGGAAATACTATCTTTAACCATGATTCAAGGCCATAAAGGGCAGATTTGAATGATTCCTGAGGGAATGCAATGATAAGTAGTGTTATGGCTAGTGATACGCATGCGAATGATGCAGTTTTGACTTTGTCTTTTAATTTAATATTCATAATACTTGTCCTCCATAATATACTTTATTTTGATCAAGTTCAAAGTTTAATTTACGTAGTTATATATATAGTTTATTAATGAGGTGACCTAACTATGAAAATAAAAATGGGTTTAGCTTTAGGGGGAGGGGCTATGCGTGGACTAGCACATATAGGTGTACTGAAGGCATTGGAGGAGCAGGGGTTTAGGCCTGACTATATAGCTGGTACGAGCATAGGTGCAGTGATAGGGGCATTATATGCATCTGGAGTGACGCCATATATAATGTCGGGTTTGGCAAATAATTTAAATGCTAGATCATTCTATGACATAACACCACCTAGAAAAGGATTCATAAAAGGCAACAATATAGAACAACTTATTGCATTGCTTACAAAAGGTAGAGAGTTTAAAGAGTTAAATATTCCCTTATCGGTAACTGCTACAGATTTAACAAAATGTAAGCTGGTGGTATTTACAGAAGGCAAGGTATATAAGGCTGTAAGGGCCAGTATATCGGTGCCGGGCATTTTTATCCCTGTAGAGGCTGGAGATATGGTATTAGTAGACGGTGGTGTTTTGGAGAGAGTACCAACCAGGATAGTCCGAGAAATGGGAGCCGATATAGTTATAAGTGTAGATGTAGGTTTTCAGGGACAGCATAAAAAGCCTGATAAATTGACAGAGGTTATATTTCAAGCTTTTGAAGTAATGGAGCTCGAGATTTTAAAGCATAAGACAGTGCAAAGCGATATTGCCATATATCCAGATGTTTCCAATATTGATGCTACTTCATTGGAACAGGCTGAGGAATGTATACAAGCAGGGTACAAAGCTACAATAGAGAGTATGGATAAAATAAAAAAGCTATTAAGCATTTTATAATATTACCGGATTTTTTTTAAAGTCCCATCCTCCTATGCGATATTCAGGGTTGGGACACGCCAGTGCATATATGTCCGTAGCCAATACATCAAAATGGAACATATCTTCTAAGGCCTTATTATTAAATCGTGAATAATGGGCAGCCTTATTTATTACAGGAATACTGGAACAATTTTGAATCTGTCTTATAAGGGGAGTGGCTTTTTTATTAAAACCCAATATGCGTATATATTGAGGCCCTCCTGTTTTTCCGAATTTTTCTATTTTTTCACTGGTAATATTTAATATTCCATTTGTCAATATACGCTGAAGACGTGTATAGGTATAGCGTTTGGTTTTTGACTTTTGTAAAAAATCTTTTAGATCTCTGGCCAATATGCTGCATTTTTTTATCCTATTCTGCAGGCCTTCTTCTACATCCATCCAATTGGCCATCTCATCAGCTGGTGTGCGTCTCAATAATCCTAATATTAAACTATCAAAGGCTTCGGCTTTTAAAGGGCCTTTGCCAGATATAATGGCATTTTCAAGTATAATAAGAGATGAATAGGGTAAAGTGTTTTCTACCATATTCGAAAGTCCCGATTTATATATTTCATTTCTTATTGCAGTAGCACTTGAAATACCTTTTTGTAGTGATGTAGAATGATACTGAGCTTTTATTCTTTTAAAAGTCACAGGCTTTATCTGACTGTCAGTTTTTTTTAGCGCCTTTAAATATTCAATTGCCAGGATGGAATTTGGACTGTTCAGTATCTTTTTTATACTTGTATCTGATATATCCATGTCATTTATTTTCATATATTTTATAATTGCCTTGTACCTTGCTACAGGGAACGAAACGCCATTTATCAACTCATCTTTTAAAAATTCTTTGAATTCTAGGGGTTCTTCCGCTAGTATATTAGCTATTTTTTGTAGTATATCCATATCTTCTGTTTCACTGCCAAAACTCATATGAGTGACAACCCCTGTTTTATTGAGTAGTTCTACTCCTCCAAAGGCGAATAATTCTGCGGTTTGGCATGCATATATAACAGGTAGCTCTAATACTATATCAACGCCGTTTTCCAGTGCCATGCTAGTGCGTGTCCATTTATCAAGCAAAGCTGGTTCACCCCTTTGGGTAAAATGTCCTGACATGATTGCAATGGTATAATCAGGTTTAATTATTTGAATTGATTTTCGCAAATGATACAGATGCCCATTATGAAAGGGATTATATTCTGCAACTATACCTAAAACTGTCATTATGGCCCTCCGTTTTCAAAAATATTAGTTTTTTTTATTGTATCATTAATAAAAAACTGGTCAAGTCAATGATGTATGTTTTTTAAATTCAAATATGATATACTAATACATATTGATATAATTTCATATTTGGGGTGGTATTATGATTATTTTTAAAGATAATGCTATAACTGTTTTCCAAAGTGTTTTATACAAAACCAATTCAACAATTATAAAGACAGATGATGTATTATTGGTTGTAGATCCAAGCTGGTTACCAAATGAAATAATAGGTATGAGACATTATGTGGAAGACAACCGTGGAAAAAGGGATGTATATCTTATATTTACCCATTCAGATTATGATCATATTATAGGTTACAAGGCTTTTAAAGATATCAAAACAATAGCAAGTGAAGAGTTCATTTCCAACCCAAACAAGGATATAATAATAGATCAGATAAAAAACTTTGATGATCATTATTATATAACGCGAGATTATGAAATAGCTTATCCTGAAATTAATTATAGTGTTCGTGAAGATGGTCAAAGACTAAACATTGGGGATACCTGTCTGACATTCTATAAGGCGCCTGGCCATACGAAAGACAGTATTTTTACAGTGATAGATAACTTAAATTTACTGATAGCAGGTGATTATTGTAGTGATATAGAATTTCCTTTTATATATTACAGCAGTACCGAATATGAAAAGACGCTATCAAAATTAAATCAAATTATAGGTATTCATGAAGTACAGACGTTGATTCCAGGGCATGGTTCGATTTTATGTGATGTGAACATGATGCAAGATATTCAGCTAAGATCATCAGAATATATAAAGCAACTAAAGTTCTCTATAGCTAATGGTTTGGATGATGATCTGGAGAATTTTGTAGATACTATTCCATTTCCACAATCCCATAAGAAATCCCATAAAGATAATATAAAGCAAATATTGACTGAGGTAATGGAAAAATCTTAATAATAGAATTGAATATAGGTATTAGAAATAGTATATACAGGATAAAATAATAATTAAAAACAACTTTATTCTATTTAAAAAGCTATAATATAGGAGGAATATAGGCATAAATGTAGAATACATAATAGGTTGCGGATTTTCGATGCAATTTTTGTTGCATTTTGGTATTATAGTAAATTAAAAGTTGTGAAGGGAGATAAAATTATGGATTTGATGACTGAAATTCGCCAAAACGCTCGGCAATTAAAGAAGACTATTGTACTACCGGAAGCAATGGATTCTAGGATGCTAAAAGCAGCTAGCCAGGCTAAAAATGAAGGACTGGCAAATATTGTACTTTTGGGCAATGCAGATGAGATAAATAAAAAGGCTGCAGGTTTAGATTTAGAAGGTATAACTATAATAAATCCTGAAAAGTCGGATAAGTCTTCATATTATGTAGATCAATTAGTAGAAATACGAAAGAAAAAAGGCATGACCCATGAAAAAGCAGCGGAATTAATAAAGAATCCTTTGTATTATGGCGCTATGATGGTAAAATTGGGAGATGCAGATGGTATGGTAGCTGGTGCTGTAAATACTACAGGGGATGTATTACGCCCGGCACTTCAAATAATAAAAACTGCTCCTGGTATATCTGTGGTTTCAAGTTGCTTTATAATGCAGGTACTATATAAAGAATTTGGGCATGATGGTGTATTATTATTTGCAGATTGTGCAGTTAATCCATCTCCTACGGCAGAACAGCTCGCTTCTATTGCAGTAACATCTGCAAACACTGCAAAATCCCTTATAGGCATGGAACCAAAGGTCGCCATGTTATCCTTTTCTACAAAGGGCAGTGCACAGCATGAGCTAGTTGACAAAGTAGTTGAAGCAACAAAATTAGCCAAGGAAATGGCTCCTGATGTTACTATTGATGGAGAGATTCAAGCAGATGCAGCGTTGGTGAAGGAAGTTGGTTCACTGAAATGTCCAGGAAGCTCAGTAGCAGGAAAGGCTAATGTATTGGTATTCCCAGATCTTCAAGCTGCGAATATAGGTTATAAATTAGTCCAGAGGTTAGGTAAGGCAGAAGCTATAGGTCCTGTTTGCCAAGGTATGGCAAAGCCTGTAAATGATTTATCAAGGGGTTGCAGTGTTGAGGATGTAGTTAATGTAATAGCTATAACAGCAGTTCAAGCACAAAATCTATAAGGAGGAGATTTAATTGAAAATACTTGTAATAAATGCTGGCAGTTCATCCCTTAAATATCAGCTAATCGACATGACAGATGAAAGTGTTTTAGCAAAGGGTAATGCCGAACGCATAGGGATAGAAGATTCTATATTAAAACATTTGCCCACGGGACGGGAAAAGGTGGAAATTCCTGCACCTATGAAAACCCATACTGAAGCTATGAAATTGGTTATTAAAACCCTTATTAATCCTGAATATGGAGTTATAAAAGATATGGATGAAATAGCTGCTGTAGGGCATAGGGTACTACATGGTGGAGCAAAGATTTTCCAATCTGTTGTGGTAGATGATGATGTAAAAAAAGTTATAAAAGAAAACTTCGATTTGGGACCTCTTCATAATCCTGCAAACTTAATGGGTATAGAGGCTTGTCAGGATGTTATGCCTAATACACCTATGGTAGCAGTTTTTGATACTGCTTTTCATCAAACTATGCCGGAAGAGGCATATATGTATGCTCTACCCTATGAAGCATATGAAAAATACTCCATAAGGCGATATGGATTTCATGGAACTTCCCATAGATATATATCAAAGCGTATAGCTAAGCTATTAGGTAAATCACCTGAATCCATAAAAATTATTACCTGTCATCTAGGCAATGGTTCAAGTGTCGCAGCTATAAACGGTGGTAAATGCGTGGATACAAGTATGGGACTGACACCATTAGAAGGATTACCAATGGGTACTAGATGTGGAAGCATTGATCCAGCTATAATACCTTTTTTGATGGAAAAGGAAGATATGACTCCTGAAGAGATGAATGTTTATATGAATAAAAAATCAGGTGTATTAGGTATATCTGGCTTAAGCAGCGATTTTAGGGATCTTGAAAAGGCGGCTATAAAAGGTGATAAAAAGGCTACTCTAGCTTTGGACATGTTTTGCTATAGTGTTAAGAAATATATAGGGGCTTATGCTGCTGCTATGGATGGAGTTGACTATATAATTTTTACTGCAGGTATAGGAGAAAATACTCCTTCTGTCCGAGAAAAAGTGTGTGCTAATTTAGATTACATGGGAGTAAAAATAGACAAGAAAAAAAATAATCAAATTCCTGGAAAATTAGGAAAAGAAGGCTGTATTTCAGCTAATGACTCAAAGGTAGGTATATATGTTGTTCCTACGAATGAGGAGTTAATGATTGCACGGGATACAGTTGAAATTTTAGGACTCTAATTCCTGTAATGTATACTTGACAAAACTTCAGGGTATTTATATAATTAATTTCGTTATTATATGGGGTGATTGCCGTTGATAATAGATGTATCGGATATTTTAAATCAAGGAGATACGTCAAAAAAATTTTGTGGCAATATAAATCTGGATGATATTTCATTTCAAGGAGATAGTATATCGTTTCCAGAGCCGCTAGATATAAGCGGTTATATAAAAAACACAGGTGAGTCATTGGAAATGTATGCCAAGATAACTGGTTATATGGTATTGCCATGTAGCCGTTGTTCGCTTTTGCATAAAAGGCCTATAGATATGCCCTTAAATCTAAGGTTTAAGCGCAATGGAGAACCAATAGACTCAGAAGATCTAGATGTATTTGTTTATACAAATAAACAAATAAAGTTAGATGATATAGCACTAGAATATATATTGTTGGATTTACCCATCAAGCGCTTGTGCAACGATGAATGTAAGGGGATATGTCCCCATTGTGGTATAAACCTGAATGAACATGAATGTGATTGTGTAAAAGAGGATATTGACATTAGAATGGAAGCGCTGCGAGGGTTCTTCGCTGATAAAGATAAGGAGGTGTAGATATGGCAGTACCAAAGCATAAAACTTCAAAAGCTAGGAGAAACAAGAGAAGGGCTAATTGGAAATTGGCATCCCCCAGTGTAATGGCATGCCCCCAATGTGGGCAACCAAAGCTGCCCCATAGAGCCTGCAAAAGTTGTGGCTATTATAACAAGAGACAAGTTATAGATGTAGAATCAGCTAAATAAATAAACGTAAAAAATGCAACCTTTCAAAATAGATGGAGGGTTGCATTTTTTTGCTATAAAAATATTGCATAAAACAAAAAGATATTGTATACTACTTTTAGTACCAGATACTAATATTAGATATTAAGTATTGGAGTGATATTTGTTTGGCAAAAAAGTTATTGCCTAAAAGGGAGCGTCAGCAAAAGTTAATAGAGTTGTTGCATAGTGATCCTTTTGTTACTGATGAAGAATTAAGTGAATGCTTTAATGTGAGTATACAAACCATCAGGTTAGATAGATTGGAGTTAGGCATTCCAGAGCTTAGGGAGCGCATTAAAGTTGTGGCTGAAGGTAACTATGCTAAGCTAAAATCTATAGAAGGCAAGGAAATAGTAGGAGAACTAATAGATATAGAGCTTGGTAAGAGTGCTATATCCATACTTCAAACTGATAAAAGTATGGTATTTGAAAAATCAAAGGTAGTAAGGGGACATTATATATTTGCTCAGGCAGAATCACTTGCTATAGCAGTTATTGATGCAAAAGTTGCTCTAACAGGTGTAGCGAATATTAAATATAAGAAGCCAATATATGCAGGGGATAAATTGATAGCAAAAGCAGAGGTTATGAGGCAAAGGGGAAATAAATATTTTGTATGGGTGCGTACAAAGATAAAGGATGAAGAAGCTTTTAGAGGTAAATTTATTTTAGTTTCAATAGAATAGCAGGAGGATGGTTATGAATATTATTGTTGATGCCATGGGCGGGGATTATGCACCAAATGAAATTATAAAAGGTTGTATTCAAGCAGTAGACGAATATAATACCAATATATCATTGGTTGGGCAAGAGAATCTCATAAAGAAGCAGTTATCTATCCTAAATGCAGATGTTTCACGATTTGAAATCATAAATGCAGATGATATTATATTGCCGGATGATAATCCGGTATCTGCCATAAAGAATAAAAAGGAATCATCTATGGTCAAAGGATTAGAGATGATAAAAAAAGATCCCCATAGTGTATTTATATCAGCAGGTAATACAGGTGCTCTTATGGCAGGCAGTATTTTAAAAGTAGGGAGGATAAAAGGTATAGATCGACCCGCTCTTGCTACATTTATGATAAATACTGCCAACAAGGGAGGTTCCCTTTTAATCGACGGTGGTGCAAATGCAGACTGCAAGCCTGATAATTTAGTACAGTTTGCAATAATGGGTAGCATATACATGGAAAAAGTTTTAGGCAGAATTGATCCTACTGTAGGACTTATAAATATAGGCATAGAGGATACCAAGGGCAATCAGCTCACTAAAAAAGTCTATACATTGCTTAAGGATTGTAGATATATAAATTTTGCTGGGAATGTAGAGGCAAGGGATATACCTAGAGGACATGCTGATATTTTAGTATGTGATGGTTTTGTGGGAAATGTTGTATTGAAACTTACAGAGGGAGTAGCAAGTACACTTTTTGATATGTTAAAGGAAGAAATGACAGCAAATTGGACGCGTAAGCTTGGTACCCTTTTACTAAAGCCTGGGCTTAAAAACTTTAAAAAGAAGATGGATTATGCAGAATATGGTGGCGCACCATTATTGGGAGTAAATGGAGGAATAATAAAAGCCCATGGTAGTTCAAATGCAAAAGCTATAAAAAATGCCATTAGACAGGGATTATTGTTCATGGAAAATGGCGTATTAGATACAATTGCCAATTCTATTGAACATGAAAAGGAGGAATAAAAAGATGACTGACGGTTTTAATTGCGGTATTCTAGGTACGGGCAGTTTCGTACCTCCAAATATTATTACAAATGAAGATCTTGAAAAGATGGTGGATACCAGTGATGAATGGATAGTCAGTAGGACTGGCATAAAAGAGAGGAGAGTAGTCGATAAAAATGTTGCGACTTCAGATATTGCAGCTATCGCCGCTCAAAGGGCTATTAAAGATGCAGGTATAGATGCAAAAGACTTAGATCTTATAATAGTTGCTACTGTTACACCTGACATGAGCTTTCCGTCTACAGCATGTCTACTGCAGGATAGACTAGGAGCTGTGAATGCTGCAGCATTTGACTTGGAAGCTGCTTGTTCAGGATTCCTCTATGGAATTATTACTGCAAAGCAGTTTATCATAACAGGAACTTATAAAAATATATTAGTAATTGGAGCAGAATGTTTAAGCAAGATTATTAACTGGAAGGACAGAAATACCTGTGTACTCTTTGGGGATGGAGCAGGAGCTGCAGTTTTAGGCAGGGTAGAAGAAGGGTATGGGATATTATCAAACTGCCTTGGAGCTGATGGAGCTGGGGGACAATTTCTATCATTAAAGGCAGGAGGTTCTAGATTACCTGCTTCAGTTGAGACTGTTGAACAAGGTCTTCATTATGTCAGCATGAAAGGCAATGAAGTTTTTAAATTTGCTGTAAAGATTATGGCGTCTGCAGCTGAAGAAGCTGTTAATAAAGCAGGATTGACAGCAGATGATATTGACTATCTTGTACCTCATCAGGCGAATATAAGAATAATTGATGCTGCAAGGAAAAGGCTCAAGTTGGATGAAAATAAAGTATATGTAAATTTGGATAGATACGGTAATATGTCCTCTGCTTCTATACCGGTAGCCTTAGATGAAGCGGTACATAGCGGAAAAATAAAAAAAGGCCATAATATTGTGATGGTGGGCTTTGGTGGCGGGCTTACCTGGGGTTCGTGCCTTATGAAATGGGGAAAATAGTAGTATATTATAATATAGAGCATAGGAGGTTTGACAATGGCAAAAATAGCTTTTACTTTTGCAGGTCAAGGAGCTCAATATGTAGGTATGGGAAAAGAGTTTTATGATAATTTTAAGGAGGTCAGACAGCTTTTCGATGGGGCTGGTGATATTCTTGGGTATGATGTAAAAAAATTATGCTTTGAAGGTCCAGAGGACGAGTTAAAAAAAACTGAAAACACTCAACCTACGGTGTTCATGATAGGAGTAGCAGCTATGAAAGTTTTAGAACTTTCAGGGATACTTCCCGATATGACTGCAGGCTTGAGTTTAGGTGAGTATGGAGCTTTATGTGCAGCAAAATGCATTACTTTTGAGGATGGACTCGCTTTGGTGCAAAAAAGGGCGCGATTTATGCAACAGGCAGTTCCTTTGGGTAAAGGAGGAATGGCGGCCATATTGGGATTGAATCAGGAGCAGGTAATTGCATGTTGTGATAAAGCAGCATCTATAGGTATAGTGGAACCAGCAAATTATAATTGTCCCGGGCAGATTGTATTATCAGGTGAAATAGAGGCAGTTAAAGAAGCATGCCGAATTGCAAAGGATATGGGAGCAAAACGTGCAGTACCTTTGGCGGTTAGTGCGCCATTTCATTGTTCTATGTTAGGTACTGCTGCAGAAAAACTGGGAAATGAACTGGACAAGGCAGAGGTAAAAGATCCTTCGATTCCCGTAATCTCAAATGTGGAAGCAAGAGAAGTAAAGGATGCACAGCATATAAAAGAATTGCTAAAAAAACAGGTAACTCATTCTGTAAAATGGCAACAAAGCATAGAATATATGATATCAAAAGGTGTCGATACGTTTATTGAACTTGGACCTGGCAAGATATTAACTGGCTTTTTAAGAAGGATTGACAAGGGAATGAAGATGTACAATGTAGAGGACATGAAAAGCCTTGAAAATACTTTAAAAGGGATGGAAATATAATATGTCTATAGAAGATAAAATTGCCCTAGTAACGGGGGCATCAAGGGGTATAGGCAAAGCAACAGCTATTTATTTGGCTGATTTAGGTGCTAATGTTGCTATTAACTATTCTTCAGATGAACAGGGAGCAATGTCTGTAGTAGAAGAAATAAGAAAGCATGGGCGGAAGTCTAAAGCATTTAAAGCCAATGTGTCATGCATGGAAGATGTACAGGCGATGATGGATGAGATACGACAAGAATTCGGGGGATTGGATATACTGGTAAACAATGCAGGAATAACCAAGGATGCATTGCTTGTTCGTATGAAGCCTGAAGATTGGGAAAAAGTTATAGATGTTAATCTTAATGGTGTGTTTAATTGTACAAAAAGCGCTGCAAGGATTATGATGCGTCAACGCCGTGGCAATATAATAAATATATCGTCTGTTATAGGTTTAACTGGCAATGCTGGTCAGGCAAACTATGCTGCTGCAAAGGCAGGCATAATTGGTTTTTCAAAGTCAATAGCTAAAGAATTGGCATCAAGGGGTATTAGAGTAAATGTAGTTGCACCAGGTTTTATACAAACTGATATGACAGGCATGTTGCCCCAAAATATAAAGGAAGAACTATTATCTAAGATACCTTTAGGCCGATATGGTGATCCTATGGATATTGCCCATTTGGTAGGTTTTTTGGCTAGTGATGAGAGTAGTTATATAACTGGTCAAGTAATTAATGTTGACGGTGGGATATTAATATAATATTATCATTATGTAGCATTTGAAGGGAGGTGAACATGTTGAGTTTCGATAAGATAAAGGCAATAATTGTTGATCAATTGGGAGTTGAAGAAGATGAGGTTACTATGGAGGCTTCATTTATAGATGATTTAGGAGCAGACTCCCTAGATATTGTAGAGCTTATAATGGCTTTAGAAGATGAATTTAATATGGAGATACCCGATGAAGATGCGGAGAAAATTTCTACTGTAGGTGACGTTGTAGAATATATTAAGAAAAATGCTTAAATTTTTAAGGTCGGGTTTTCTATTAAGAACCCGACCTATCTATCCTATAAAAAGTAGGAGGTTTCAAATGAAAAAAAGAGTTGTTATTACAGGTATGGGAGCTATAACTCCTCTAGGTAATACTGTGGATAGTTTTTGGAATGCTCTCTGCCAAGGTCAAAGTGGAGTAGATACGATAACCAGATTTGATATTTCTGAATATACTACTAAAATTGCAGGATGCGTAAAGGACTTTGATCCTCAAGATTATATAGATAAAAAAGAAGCAAGGCGTATGGATCTTTATACACAATTTGCTATGGCAGCTACTAATATGGCAGTAAAGTCTGCAGAATTAAATCTGGATACTATAGATAAAGAACGATTTGGTGTAATATTGGGCACAGGTGTAGGCGGCATTCAAACAATGGAAAATCAAAAGGAAATATTAATAAATAAAGGCCCAGGGAGAGTAAGTCCATTTTTTATACCTATGATGATTGCTAATATAGCAGCTGGTCATATTTCAATAGCATTAGGTGCAAAGGGAGTAAACTATACTGTTGTCACTGCATGTGCATCAGCTACTAGTGCTATTAGCGAATCGTTTAAAGCTATACAATTAGGAGATGCGGATATAATATTAACAGGTGGCAGCGAAGCAGCAGTGACTCCAATATCTCTAGCAGGTTTTGCATCTATGAAGGCTTTGTCCTCTAGAAATGATGATCCAAAAGGTGCAAGTAGGCCATTTGATTCTGATAGAGATGGATTTGTATTAGGAGAAGGTGCTGGTATACTAATTTTAGAGAGTTATGAACATGCTATTAAGAGAGATGCACCTATACTTGCTGAAATAGTAGGTTATGGAGTTAGTGCAGATGCTTATCATATTACTGCTCCCGCCCCTGAAGGTGAAGGTGCCGCCAGAGCTATGAAGATGGCGCTTGATACTGCAGGTGTAGATGCTAAAGAAGTAGACTATATAAATGCCCATGGAACTTCAACTCCATATAACGATAAATACGAAACAATGGCTATAAAATCAGTATTTAGAGACCATGCATATAAATTGGCTATAAGTTCCACAAAATCTATGACAGGACATCTATTGGGAGCATCTGGAGGAATAGAAGCTATTGCCACTATAAAATCTTTAAATGAACAATTTGTGCATCCTACGATTAATTATACAACTCCCGATCCAGAATGTGATTTGGATTATGTTCCAAACATAGGCAGAGAAATGGAGATAGAGTATGCTATGTCAAATTCTTTTGGATTTGGGGGCCAGAATGCATGCATATTGTTTAAGCAATTTGTTAAGTAGCATATCAAAAGAGCCTATGGCTCTTTTTTTGTAGTGCATAATACTTCTAGACAAAAGCCATATTAAACGGTTAAGGAAGTGTGTATATGAATAGATTAGATAGGATAATGGAGCTTGAGATGTTCCAAAATGACATAGGTTATTTATTTAATGATCCTAGTTTGTTAGATATAGCCCTTACCCATAGCTCTTATGCAAATGAAAGCAAACATAAGATGCAATATAATGAAAGATTGGAGTTTCTAGGGGATTCAGTCCTTAGTATTATAATAAGCAGTTATTTGTATAATAAGTTTCCCAATCTGCCCGAAGGCAGTTTAACAAAAATGAGGGCGGGAATAGTTTCAGAGCCATCCCTTGCTCAGGCTGCAAGAAAAATAGATTTGGGCAAATATTTGCTTTTAGGCAATGGAGAACAAAGAACTGGGGGACGGGAGCGCGACTCCATATTAGCCGATGCTATGGAAGCTGTAATGGGGGCAGTATATTTAGACGGGGGCATAGATAAGGCAACGCTTTTTATACTTGATATATTGAATGATAATATAATAGACGTACAACAGGGCAAGGGTTTTAGAGATTATAAGACCGATCTTCAAGAAGCAATTCAAAGTCATTCTAATAATGATATCAAGTATAAAATAGTAGAAGAACAGGGCCCAGATCACAATAAAATGTTTGTAGCTCAAGTTATTTATGATGGGTGTATAATAGGCCAGGGAAAGGGAAGGAGCAAAAAAGAGGCAGAACAGACAGCGGCTCACCAGGCTTTGAATAAAATATTATCATAAAATATTGCCTGTCCTAATATAGATAAGTATGTACAATCTATATATGACAGGAGGAGAATACAAGTGATAAGGGCTTTAAACAACAAAAATAACAGATCTGGCGATTTTATCAAAGGTTTAACTCAAGATGAAGCAAAAAAGCTTTTAGAGCAATATGGACCGAATGAGCTTATAAAAGGTGAAAAAACTTCAGCTGTTGCTTTATTCTTTAATCAGTTTAAGGATTTTATAGTTGCTGTACTATTAATTGCTACAGTCGTATCATTTATTTTAGGTGAAAAAGTTGATGCAATAGCAATATTTATAATAATCATAATAAATGCTATTTTGGGATTTGTACAGGAATATCGTACAGAAAAGTCTTTAGAGGCTTTAAAAGAGATGTCAGCTCCCCATGCGAAAGTAGTTCGAGATGGAAAACAGATGGACATACCTGCTAGAGAATTAGTTCCGGGAGACATAGTGGTTTTAGAGGCGGGGGTAATAATACCGGCCGATGGTATGCTTATTGAAGGAGTTAATGTACAAGCAGATGAATCTATATTGACAGGTGAATCTGTACCAGTAGATAAAATGGCGAATGTTAAGGGGAAAAGTGATCTGTATATGGGTACTGTGTTGACCTCTGGAAGAGGATACGGGCTAATTACCAGTACGGGTATGCAGACGGAGATGGGACATATAGCAAATATGTTGGAAAGTGTGGAGAAAGAGATTACTCCATTACAGCAAAGATTGCAGAAGATTGGCAAACAATTGGTGATTATAAGCCTTATAATGTGTGGATTAATAGTGTTGGCTGGTATATTGCATGGTGAGACAGTGCATAAAATGGTTTTATCAGGCATAAGTTTGGCAGTAGCTGCTATTCCAGAAGGATTGCCTGCAGTAGTAACAGTGTCGTTAGCTATAGGGGTACAACGCATGTTGAAACGAAATGCTTTAATAAGAAAATTGCCAGTTGTTGAAACCCTGGGCTGTACTGATATTATATGTTCTGACAAAACCGGAACCCTTACTGAAAATAAAATGACTGTTAAAAAGATATATATTGATGACAGTACTATAGATGTAACGGGGATAGGGCATGAAACTTCAGGAAGTTTTGTAGATAAAGATGGGCTGGATATTGAGATAAAAAGATATCCATCACTTAATATGTTGCTTAATGTAGGTGCTATATGTAATAACGCCAAATATGAAGATGGAATTGTTTCAGGTGATCCTACAGAAACAGCAATACTTATAGCATCGAAAAAGGGAAATATTTATGAAAGTGCTGTTGCTAAGTTCTTTAGAGTACATGAATTTCCTTTTGATTCTAATAGAAAGCGCATGAGTGTAATATGCAGGGATAGAAAGGGAGGAATATATCTATTTGTGAAAGGTGCTCCCGATAAAATAATTGATTTATGTAAGCAACGAATGCATAAAGGGAGTGAGAAAAACCTTACCTATATGGATAAAAAACGCATCATGCATGTAAATGAAATGATGGCTAATGATGCCCTTAGGGTGCTAGCTTTTGCGTACAAAAGGTTGGATATAATTCCAAAAAGACCTAACCCAGATATGTTGGAAAAAGATTTAGTATTTTTAGGATTGGAAGGTATGATAGACCCTCCTAGACCTGAAGCAATAGAGGCTATAAAGGATTGCTATAAAGCTGGTATCCGCCCTGTTATGATTACTGGGGATCATAAGATCACTGCAATGGCAGTGGCAAGGGAATTAAATTTTCAGATGCAAAATCAAGGAGTGCTTACCGGAGACGATATTGAAGCTATGGACGATGATAAGCTAATGGAAAAGATAGAAGAAGTATCAGTATTTGCAAGGGTAAAACCAAAGCATAAGCTTAGAATTGTACAGGCATTTAAAAGAAAAGGACATATAGTAGCGATGACTGGAGATGGGGTAAATGATGCCCCTGCTTTAAAGGAAGCCAATATAGGCATTGCTATGGGTAAAATGGGTACTGATGTTGCTAAGGAAGCATCTTCAATGATATTGCTAGATGATAATTTTGCTACCATTGTAGCAGCTGTAAAAGAAGGTAGAATAATATATGACAACATACGAAAATTTATACGATATCTACTGGCTTGTAATTTGGGAGAGATGATTCTTATGGGAATAGCTGCATTTTTTGCAATGCCTATTCCCCTTGTTCCAATACAGATATTATGGATAAATTTAGTTACTGATGGATTACCTGCTTTAGCTTTAGGAGTTGATCCACCAGATGACGATATAATGAAACGTCTACCTAGGGAATCTCAGGAGAGTATATTCTCAAGGGGACTGGGGCTAGAGATATTGTTATCTGGCTTGTTGATAGGTATAAGTTGTCTTGCATGTTTTATGTTGAGTTTGAATCTTACCAGTGGAGATATAGAAAAAGCTCAGACTATGGCATTTGCTACTATTATAGTTGCTGAACTGTTATATGCTTTTGAAAGTAGATCAGAGTATAAAAATGCATATGAAGCGGGGTTTTTTGAGAATAAGTATTTGGTCTTATCTACAATTATATCTTTTTTGCTTATGATAGTAGTTATATATAACCCATTTTTATCATCTATATTAAAGACTGAGCCATTAAATTGGGCAGACTGGTTTTTAGTCATGGGCTTTTCAATGGTGGGATTTGTTATAAATAGTGTTAGATAGGAATAAAAACGGGGCATTGTACAGAATTAACATGTGCAATGCCCCTAAGCCTGTTGCAGAAATATGGCATTATATGATACATTATAGTAAAATGTTATTGCGTTTATATTGCAAAAGAGGTGAGACTATTTGCTATTAAAAAAATTAGAAATATATGGGTTTAAATCGTTTGCTGAGCGTGTTCATATAGAATTTGACAAAGGGATAACCGCCGTTGTAGGTCCCAATGGAAGTGGTAAAAGCAATATAGCAGATGCTATAAGATGGGTATTGGGAGAGCAGAGTGCAAAATCATTACGGGGTTCTAAAATGGAAGATATAATTTTCTCAGGTACTCAGGTAAGAAAACCTCTAGGGTTTGCAGAAGTATCTTTAACTATGGATAATAGTTCTGGAAGTTTACCCATTGATTTTTCTGAGGTTACTATCACACGTCGTATATTTAGATCGGGGGATAGTGAATACTATATAAACAAATCGGCTTGTAGATTAAAGGATATATTGGAACTTTTTATGGATACGGGAGTAGGTAAAGAAGGTTATTCTATCATAGGTCAGGGTAGGATAGATGAAATTCTTGCTAATAATTCTGAGGATAGAAGATTTATATTTGAAGAAGCGGCGGGTATTGTAAAGTACAAAACGCGGAAAGAAGAAGCCGAACGCAAGCTAGCAAAAACGCACGATAACTTGATAAGGGTGCAGGATATATTATATGAATTAGAACAGCAGATCGAGCCATTAAAGGAACAAAGCGATAAGGCAAAAAAATATCTAGATTTAAAAGAACGTCTTAAGGTTATGGAGATAAATCAATTTATACGCAAATATGATAGATATAGTCAAAAAATAGAAGATATAAAAAAAGAGATAGCAATATTAGATGACAATATTACTATGTATCAAAAGGATGCAAAGGAACAGCAGGTAAGAAAAGAAAATCTGGATATGCAATTATCCCAAGTTATACAAGATATGGATGAGATGCGCGATGAAAGACATATGCTTGTAGAGCAGATTGAAAAATTAAATGGAGAGATAGGTATATTAAATGAAAAAATGGCGCATTTATTCAGAGATAATGAAAGACTAGATCGGGAATTTGATAATGTGAAATCGGAAATAGAGACAAGGATTTTAAGACGGAAAGAATTGACAAGTGAATTAGCAAATAAAACAGATGAACTCGTTAAACTTGAAGATGTATCAAATAAACTGAAAAATAGAATAGATGAACTTGATATTCAGATAAAAGAGTATGAATCAAGGATCCATGGTACACAAATAGATATAACGGATATATTTGATAAATTAGCAAAAGCAAAGAATGATTTGACTCGGTATGCGGCTGAAAAGAAGGGATTGAAGGAACATATACAAAAAATTCAACCGTCTTTAAAGGAAAAAGAACAGCTGTTTTCCAAACTTGAATACGAGCAGAATGATATGAAAAAAAATATCACCGATATAGAGGAAGAACTAAAACTAGTTACGTCAAAAATATATACTTTAGGCCAGACTATGTCCCAAACTAAAGTAAGACTAGATGATTTGGATAAAACTATACATAACATTGAACGTAGTGTGCAGACAAATGTCTCAAAATTGAATTTGCTTAAGGATATGGAGAAAGATTATGAAGGGTTTAATAGGAGCGTAAAGCGTATACTGGAATCCTGTGATAAAGACAAATTGCTTATGGATAAGGTATGTGGAGTTGTAGCTCAACTTATACATGTACCAAAGGAATACGAACTGGCCATAGAAGTCGCTTTGGGTGGTAGTATGCAGAATGTTGTAACTAAGACTGAAGAGGATGCAAAATACATAATAGATTTTTTGCGCAAGAATAAGTATGGAAGGGCTACATTTTTACCGATTTCTTCCATACGACCTAGAGGTTTGAGTAATGAAGAAAAAAATGTACTTAAAATGGATGGTTGTATAGGCATTGCTTCAGAACTTATAGACTATAATAGGAAGTATTCCAATATATTCTCTTACCTCCTTGGCAGAGTTGTTGTAGTTAAAAACATGGATCAAGGTATATCTATAGCAAAAAGATTTAGATATTCTTTCCGTATTGTAACAATCGAAGGTGATACCCTAAATCCAGGTGGATCTATGACAGGCGGGAGTACGGGCAATCGAACGACAGGTATACTAGGTAGACAAAGGGAAATAGAAGAGCTAGAAAAGATAGTTTTACAGGAACGCTCGCAATTGGGTAAATATGTGAATAATAAAAAAGAGACCCTAGTATTATACAACGATTGTGTTATGCAGTTGGATGAACTGCGTGGGCGGGAGCGGAATCTAGAAATTAGCAAGACTTCAGCTACTGAAAAATATGTTGCCATATCCAATCAACTTCTAGTGTTAGAAAAAGAGATCAATGTACAAAAACTTGAACTTAAGAATACAATAAATATATTACAGGACAAGCAGTTAACAATAATGTTAGAGCAAGAAAAAATAGAAGAACTAGAGTCTCAAAATAGCAATATAAATAATACAATAGAGCATGACAAGAAAATAATAGAGGGAATCTATGATGAACGAAAGAGTATCGATGCATGTTTTACAGACACAAAGATAAAATGGACAAAACTCAAAGAAGAGATAAATGCTGTAAAACAAAATATAAAGTATATAGATAAAGAGGTTGCATCATATCGTGAGAGTTTATTGGATAAGGAAAAGCAAAAGGCAGAAAATAAAAAGCTGTCTTATAAGCACGGCATAGAAATAGATAAAAACCAGGAAGGCATCAAGAGTATACAGGAGCGGATTTCCATATTGGATAAAGCCGTTCAGGATTATCGGCAGAAACGACAGACTATGCAAGATAAAATAAAAAGTTTAGAAAAAAAATTAATGGATACCTTTCATATTACGGAACAGCTAGTTAATAAAAAACATGGTTTTGAAGTACAGATGTCAAAAATGGAAGCAGAAATACAGAACCTTCAAAACAATGTTTGGGAAGCATATGAAATTTCGTATGCTAGTGCGCTACCTTTTATGGATGAATCATTATCAATGGCACAAATAAATGAAAAAATACAATCGTTCAAAGAGAACATAGCAGATTTGGGTATTGTAAATGTAAATGCTATAGAGGATTATAAGGCAATTAAGGAGAGATGCGATTTTTTAAGTACCCAAAAGCAAGATCTTGTATTGGCAAAGGAGGATTTGAACAAAGTTATAGACGAGATCACCCATACTATGGAGCAAAAATTTAGACAAGAATTTGCTATAATAAATGAATATTTTAATGAAGTGTTTATAAGTCTTTTTGGCGGTGGACAGGCCCAACTGTTATTAGATGATAAAAATAACGTCCTTGGATGTGGTATAGATATAATAGCTCAACCACCAGGAAAGAAATTACAAAATATTTCACTTTTATCAGGTGGAGAAAAGGCTCTTACTGCTATAGCAATATTGTTCGCCATATTAAAGCATAAACCTACTCCCTTTTGTGTGTTAGATGAAATAGATGCGGCTTTAGATGAGTCCAATATATATAACTTTGGTAATTTCCTTAAACAGTTTTCTGAGAATACCCAATTTGTTATAATAACCCACAGAAGAGGAACAATGGAGTTTTGTGATGTTATGTATGGCGTAGCAATGGAGGAGAAGGGTATATCAAAGATGGTTTCTGTTAAATTAAATGACATTGAATAGAAAATAGGAGGAATAGTAATGGGATCTAAAGGATTTTTTTCAAAGTTGAAGGATGGTCTAGATAAAACCAGAAAAAATATTACAGAAAGAATCGATGATATTATAAATTATTACACGGAGATAGATGATGACTTTTTCGAGGAACTTGAGGAAGTTCTTATAACTGCTGATGTAGGTGTTGAAACTACTATGGAAATAATAGAATATATAAAGGCAAAGGTAAAAAAAGAAAAGATAGGAAATCCTGACAAGATACGTGGATTGCTTAAACAAAAAATAGAGGATATATTAAACAAAAATCAAGATGCATTTGATATTGAGTCTCCTTGTGTATTTTTAGTAGTAGGAGTAAATGGAGTAGGTAAGACTACTACTATAGGGAAATTAGCCAGCCGTTATAAAGCAGATGGTAAAAAGGTGCTTATTGCAGCAGGGGATACTTTTAGAGCAGCAGCAGCAGAGCAATTGGAAATATGGGGTGAACGAGCTCAAGTACCAGTCGTTAGACATGATGAAGGCTCAGACCCTGGCGCAGTGGTATTTGATGCAGTACAATCTTCAAAGAGCAGGAATGTAGACTTACTTATTTGCGATACTGCTGGTAGATTGCATAATAAGAAAAATTTGATGAACGAACTAGAGAAGATAAATAGAATATTGGATAGGGAATTTCCTGAAGCGCAAAAGGAAGTGCTATTGGTACTTGATGCTACTACAGGACAGAATGCCATATCTCAAGCCAAGATGTTCAAAGAAGTTGTAGGTATTAGCGGCATAATACTTACTAAATTGGATGGTACTGCAAAAGGAGGAGTTGTAGTTGCTATTAAATCCGAACTTGGAGTTCCAATTCGTTTTATCGGCGTGGGAGAGCAAGTAGAGGATTTACAGATATTCGATTCCCATTCATTTGTAGATGCACTATTTGAATAGGCTAGGCTAAAATAGAAAATCTGCAATTCGTAATATTTATTTTAGAATTACGAATCAAAGTAAAAATATAGCTTGACAATGAGAAAAAATTAGCTTATATTAGTATATGTTATGTGTAAAGTATAAACACTTTACAGTGAGGGATGAAAGATGAATAAAATTGCAAAAATATCAATATTACTCGATATGTATGGTAATCTACTTACAGAAAAACAGCAAGATGTTATGGATCTTTATTATAACTATGATTTGTCGTTGGGAGAGATTGCAGAAAATAGACATATAAGTCGTCAAGGTGTTAGAGATCTTATAAAAAGGGGAGAAGATACTCTTTTGGATGCCGAGGACAAACTGGGTTTTTTTGATAAATGGTATAACCTAAGTAATGACTTGGATGTATTGGTATCAAAATTCGAACGTATATATATGAAATGTACAGAAAGTGACATAGACTGTTATAACAACATACAGGAAGATATTCTTGATATTAAACGACAGCTTACAAAGATTATTAATACCATATAAGCATAGGGGGGAAGGATAATGGCATTTGAAGGTTTGGCAGAAAAGATGCAATCTGCCATGAAAAAATTGACTAGCAAAGGAAAGTTAACGGAAAAAGATGTAAAAGGAGCCATGAGAGAGGTGAAATTAGCCCTCTTGGAGGCAGATGTTAACTTTATGGTAGTTAAGGATTTTATAAAAAAAGTCAGTGATCGTGCAGTAGGTGCAGAAATAATGGAAAGCCTGACCCCTGGTCAGCAGGTAATAAAAATCGTGAATGATGAATTGACTCAGCTTATGGGTGGTACACAAAGTCGTATTAATCTAGCTGATACTCCCCCTACAATTATCATGATGACAGGTCTTCAAGGTGCTGGTAAGACTACAACTGCTGGAAAACTAGGTGGATATTTTAAAAAGCAGGGTAAAAAACCCCTTTTAGTAGCCTGCGACATATACAGACCAGCTGCTATAAAACAGTTACAGGTAGTGGGTCAAAAACTAGATATACCTGTATTTGATATGGGACAGCAAGAGCCTGTGAGTATAGCAAAAGCAGCATTAGAACATGCAAGTAATGAAGGATATGATCTAGTAATTATCGATACTGCTGGTCGTCTTCATGTAGATGAAGACATGATGAACGAGCTTTGCAATATAAAATCAGAAGTAAAACCCCATGAAATATTGTTAGTGGTAGATTCTATGACAGGCCAGGATGCAGTAAATGTAGCGGATGCTTTCAATCAGAAGTTAGGTATAGATGGTATCGTGCTTACAAAGTTGGATGGTGACACCCGTGGTGGTGCTGCCCTATCGGTAAAAGCAGTTACTGGCAAGCCGATAAAGTTCGTAGGTATGGGAGAAAAACTGGATGATTTGGAGCCGTTTCATCCTGACAGAATGGCATCAAGAATTTTGGGAATGGGTGATGTCTTAAGCCTTATTGAAAAGGCCCAGGCAAGTATAGATGCCAAAAAAGCTGAAGAACTTGAGAAGAAACTTCGAACTCAGCAATTTACCCTGGATGATTTTTTGGATCAATTGCAGCAAATAAAGAATATGGGGCCATTAAGTGACATAGTTGGTATGATACCGGGAGTCAACACCAAGAAGTTGGCGGGAGTAGATTTAGATGGCAATCAATTATTACAGGCGGAAGCCATAATACAATCTATGACAAAAAAAGAGCGTGAAAATCCCTCTATAATAAATGCCAGTAGGCGAAAACGTATAGCCCGGGGAAGCGGGACAAATATACAAGATGTAAACAAATTGCTTAGATCTTTTGAAGAATTTAGAAAAATGATGAAGCAATTTAACAACATTGAGAAAGCTGCTAAAAAGGGTAAATTTAAATTTCCATTTATGTAAACAGAGGACATAGCTTAGGCTTAATCCTTTGATATAAAAATTAATTGTTTGGAGGTGAAATATATGGCAGTTAAAATCCGTTTAAAAAGGATTGGTTCAAAGAAAAATCCGTTCTACCGTGTAGTAGTAGCTGATTCTAGATCGCCAAGGGATGGAAGGTTTATAGAGGAAATTGGATACTATAATCCTCTTACCACTCCTGTACTGATAAATATCGATGGTGAAAAAGCTAAAGCATGGATAGATAAAGGTGCCCAGCCTACTGATACGGTAAGGGCTCTTTTGAAGAAAAATGGTATTGTGGAATAAATACTATGCTTTAATTATGGAGGTGCTTAACAATGGGAGATTTAGTCAAGTATATCGCCCAGGCATTAGTTGACCATCCTGAGCAGGTAACTGTTAATGAGATTCAAGGTGAACAGTCTATAATAATAGAACTTAAAGTTGCACCTGATGATATGGGAAAGGTAATTGGTAAGCAAGGGCGAATTGCTAAAGCAATTCGTACAGTAGTTAAGGCAGCAGCTACAAAAGAAAATAAAAGAGTTGTAGTGGAGATAATATAATAGGTGATGAAAATGGTAGAGTATCTTTGTGTAGGTTTTGTAGTAAAACCTCAAGGGATAAAAGGTGAAGCGAAGGTATTGCCCTTAACAGATGATATAACTAGATTTAATGATTTAAACAAGGTATATCTATATGTGGAGAATGGATACCATGAACTGTCTATAGAGAGAGCACGGTATACTAAGGATTTTGTTTATTTAAAGTTTGCTGGATATAACAATAGGGACCAAGTGGAAAGACTTCGTAATGAAGAACTTTGGATTCCTAGAGAAATGTCAGTAAAGCTCCCTGACAATGTCTACTTTATAGCAGATATTATAGATTGTTCCGTATATACATTATCTGGTATACATCTAGGTGTAATATCTGATGTCCTTCAAACGGGCAGTAATGATGTATATGTGATAGAAGGGAAATATGGTCAAATACTCATACCTGCGCTAAAAAAAGTAGTTAAACAAGTTTTATTACAAGAAAAAAAGATAAGAGTAGATCAAGAACAATTGGAAGGTTTGTTGCCAGATGGTATTTGATGTACTGACATTATTTCCAGAAATGTTTGGAAGTGTGCTAAACACCAGTATATTGGGTAGAGCTATAAAAAAAGGATTGATAAAAGTCAATCTATATAATATCCGTGACTTTGCTAAAAATAAGCATAAGCGAGTAGATGATTACCCGTATGGTGGTGGATGTGGTATGGTTATGATGCCACAGCCATTATTTGATGCATTCTATTATATTGCCCAATTGAATGGTGGTACTCTGCCTACAGTCATATATTTTTCACCACAGGGTACTACATTTAATCAAAAAATAGCTACGGATTTTTCTAAAGCGGATCATTTGGTGCTGCTGTGTGGTCATTATGAGGGTATAGATCAAAGAATTATAGATAATTTTGTAGATGTTGAGATATCTATAGGAGACTATGTATTGACTGGCGGTGAATTACCGGCAATGATATTTATAGATTCTGTTAGCCGCTTTGTATCTGGAGTTTTAGGTGATGAGCAATCAGCAAGGGAAGAATCGTTTTCAAACGGTTTATTGGAGTATCCCCAGTATACCCGGCCTTATGACTATCAAGGACATAAGGTGCCAGAAATATTATTATCCGGTAACCATAAGGAAATAAACAAATGGAGGAAACTTCATAGCTTGAACAATACATTGATAAAAAGGCCTGATTTATTGAAAAATACAGAGCTGTCTGCAGAAGATAAACAAATGATGCGCATACTAAAGCAGCGAACTTAGCGTAATTTTGATTATTGTTACTTAATATATAATATGCTATAATAAACATTGTTGTAATAGGCGGTCCTCTATATTATCATTGATATGAACGTCTAAGATGGAAGGAGGTAAACATTATCATGAGTGATGCTATTTCTTTAATTGAAAAAGAACAGCTTAAGAAAGATATTCCTGATTTTAATGTTGGAGATACAGTTAGAGTAGATGTCAAGGTAGTTGAAGGTAGTCGAGAAAGGTTACAGGCATTTGAAGGTGTAGTTATTAAACGTCAGGGAGGCGGCGTTAGAGAAAGTTTTACTGTTCGTCGAGTTTCCTACGGCGTTGGCATAGAGAGAACGTTCTTATTGCATTCACCTAAGGTTGACAAAATCCAAGTATTAAGAAAAGGAAAGGTTCGTAGGGCTAAACTTTTCTACTTAAGAGACAGAGTGGGGAAAGCTGCCAAAGTAAAAGAAAAGAGTATTCAATAAACATGGGACTGGCTGCAGTCCCTTTTATTTTTATGAAATATGAAAGCAGGTGGCAGTTTATGAGTGAATCAAAAAGTGAATTGCTTGAATGGATAGAAGCAATTGTAATTGCTCTAGTGTTGGCATTCTTCATTAGAACTTTTCTTTTTGAAGTTATAAAAGTAGAAGGAAGTTCTATGATGCCTACACTTTATGAAAATAATCGTTTGGTGGTAAATAAATTAGGGTATAGATTTTCTTCCCCGAAACAAGGTGATATTATAATATTTAGGAATCCAGATAATATGAAGGAAAATTATATAAAGAGGGTTATAGCTGTACCAGGACAAACTGTAGAGGTAAAAGATGGTTCTGTAAAAGTAGATGATAAAACCTTAGCAGAATTCTATATTGCTGAACCACCGTTAGATGACTTTAATAAAGTTGAAGTACCTCAAAATACTATTTTTGTAATGGGGGATAATAGAAATCATAGTAGAGATAGTAGACATATAGGTTTTATCCCATATGAGAATGTACTCGGTAAAGCAAAGTGGCGCATTTGGCCTATAAATGATATGAAATGGTTTAAGTAGGGGTGGTGTTATTGAATATAAATTGGTATCCAGGACATATGGCTAAAGCAAAAAGGGAAATGATAGAAAAAGTAAGATTGGTAGATATAGTAATCAAAATAATGGATGCTCGCATTCCTATGAGCAGCAATAATCCAGAATTTGATAAGATTTTTGATGGAAAAGCAAATATTCTAATAATCAATAAGGCAGATCTAGCAGATAAAAATGCAAATGATACATGGATAGATTTTTTTAAAAATACGAATACACAAGCTACTATATTGGATTCTACTAATAATGGACAAGTAAACAGGGTAAAGAATTGGATAATTGACATATGTAAAAAACGTCAACAGGAAATAAAAAAGCAAAAGGGTATAAACAAGCCTATAAGGGCAATGGTAGTAGGAATACCAAATGTAGGCAAATCCACGTTTATAAACAGTCTATCAGGCAGCCAAAAAGCAAAAGTAGGTAATAAACCAGGTGTAACACGTGGGCAACAATGGATAAGAATAAACAACTTTTTAGAGATGCTCGATACTCCAGGCCTATTATGGCCTAAGTTAGATAATCAAACTACGGCGCTGCATCTTGCATTTGCTGGATGCATTAAAAAGGAAATAGTTGATAATGAAGAATTGGCAGTAAAATTTATAGAAGAGTTAAAACATATGTATCCTCAAATGTTGATGAAAAGATACAATCTAGATAAATTGGAAGGTCATGGATATCAGATATTAGAACAGATTTGTCTAAATAAAGGCCTTATAAAATCTAGAGGAATTTCAGATATTAATAGAGGTGCGGATATGCTAATTAAAGATTTCCAATCTGGTAAGATGGGCAAAATTACTTTGGAATTTCCATATATGATAGGGGAGAACAAGTAGATGCAGAATCTTTTAGAGGAAGAAAAAAAAATATGGGATTTAGGTATGGATTATATAGCAGGTATTGATGAGGTAGGAAGGGGACCTTTAGCTGGACCAGTATTAGCTGCCTGTGTTATATTGCCCAAAGGTTTATATTTAGAAGGGGTAAATGATTCAAAAAAATTATCACCTAAAAAGCGCGATGCTTTATTTGATATAATTACAGAATATGCAATTGCAATAGGTATAGGGAGGGTATCACCAAATCGTATAGATGAAGTTAACATATTAAATGCTACTCATGAAGCTATGAAATATGCACTTTTAAATTGTTCCGTAAAACCGGAACATGTGCTTATAGATGCTATTACTCTAAACAATATTCCTGTACCACAAACTGCAATTATAAAAGGGGATGCAAAATCCCAGTCCATTGCAGCAGCGTCTATAGTTGCAAAGGTAACGCGAGATCGTGAAATGGTGAAATGGAATAAAATATATCCTGAATATGGTTTTGATAGGCACAAAGGTTATGGTACAGCATTTCATATACAGGCAATACGAGAATATGGATTATGCCCCATACATAGAACGACATTTTGCACCAAATTTATATAGATTCAATAAAATTAGAGGAATTTGTAAGTATGTGTAGAATATAAAAATAAGGTGTTGTTTATGAATAATAAAGAACTTGGCAGATGGGGAGAAAAAATAGCGGCATCCTATTTAATTAACAAGGATTTTACTATATTATATAAAAACTATACTTCACCATTTGGAGAAGTTGATATAGTAGCAAAACAAAATGAATACACAGTGTTTATAGAGGTAAAAACTAGGCGCAGCTTAGCATATGGTTTACCATGTGAAGCTGTTAACAAGCGTAAGATGGCAAAATATTTTAAGACAGCAATGTATTATATCAAATCTAAGAATGTAGATGCCTGCTATAGATTCGATGTTGTAGAAGTTTATCTAAAAAATGATGGTACATATCATATCAACCATATACCAAATGCCTTTTAATTCATTTATTTGAGGGTGATGGCGTTGCTTTCAAAGATAAAAAGTACTGGACTCATCGGTATAGAGGGTTATATTGTGGATGTGGAGGTAGATATATCTAATGGATTACCTCAATTTGATATTGTCGGTCTTCCTGATACCGCTGTCAAAGAATCAAAGGAACGGGTAAGGGCTGCTATAAAGAATAGTGGGTTAGAATTTCCCATAAAGCGTATTACAGTAAATTTAGCTCCCGCCGACACTCGAAAAGAAGGTTCCATATATGACCTTTCAATAGCAATAGGCATATTATTGGCAACAGGTCAAATTCCATATACCAAATTTTGTAATGGCGTATTTATAGGCGAACTTTCTTTAGATGGTAGTATAAAGTCTGTAGATGGGGTGTTGCCAATGTTATTATCGGTATCGAAACCAGGAATTGATGTTGTAGTAGCCAAACAAAATGTAGTTGAAGCTATGAATGTAGATGGCATAAACGTATATTCTGCTAGTACTTTATCCTCATTGGTAGAAGACCTTAAAAATGCTAGGTTGAAACCTGCAGATGTGGCCTCAGATAAAGATCTTGAAGGCTATATAGATAATTTTGCATATGATTTTTCTGATATAAAAGGTCAGGATAGCGCTAAGCGTGCTTTAGAAGTATCTGCTGCTGGGAGTCATAACATTATTTTAATAGGTCAACCGGGGGTAGGGAAGACCATGATGGCCAAATGCTTGCCCTCAATACTTCCTGGTATTAGTTATAAAGAGGCAATTGAGATTACTCAAATATATAGTGCAGCAGGATTATTAAAAGGAGAGGGACTCATAAAACGTCGTCCATTTCGATGCCCTCATCATACTATTTCTGCAACAGCACTGGCTGGAGGCGGACGTATACCAAAACCTGGGGAGATTAGTCTTGCTCATAATGGAGTATTATTTCTAGATGAACTGCCGGAATTTTCTCGAGAAGCTCTGGAAATATTGCGCCAGCCCCTCGAGGATGGAGCGATAACCATATCAAGGATTTATGGAACTGTCATGTTTCCAGCTAAGTTTATGCTTGTAGCCAGTATGAATCCCACCCCTTGTGGGTATTATCCTTGGCAAGACAGATGCCACTGTACCCCTAATCAGGTATCAAGATATATAGATAAGATATCAGGAGCGCTTTTTGATAGGTTTGATATTCAAATAGAGATGGCTCCCATATCGTTTGATAAGCTTAGCAGCACAAATACATCACAATCTTCAAAAAAGATAAAACAAAGGGTAGATACTGCTAGAATGTTGCAATTATACCGTTATAAAGATGAAGGTATAGTATCAAACGCCCAGCTAAATCATCGGCAGATCTCAAAATACTGTATAATGCATGAGTCTCAAAAGAAATTATTAAAGGACGCTTTTGAGCGATTAAATCTGAGTGCCCGCGCATATGATAGGATACTGAGGGTTGCCCGTACCATTGCTGATTTGGATGGGGAGGAATATCTTCAGGATAATCATATAGCTGAGGCAATACAGTATAGAAGTTTGGATAGAAATTATTTAGACAGAATCTATTAAAAGAATTCTCTTGCTATGGCCTCAATGGCAGGCAGGGAATTTTTTATTGTATCAATACTTACACAATAGGACATTCTAAAGTAGCCTGGTTGTCCAAATCCTGTACCAGGTACTAATAAAACATTATGCTTTGCTGCTGCTTTTATAAATTCTATATCATCTGGTATGGGGGATTTTGGGAACAAATAGAATGCCCCTCGGGGTTTTATGCAATCAAAGCCAAGACCAGTTAAAAAATCGAATAACACATCTCGCTTTTTTTTATATTGTGAGATGTCCGTTTCTGCATCTAGGGAAGAGGCTATTACCTTTTGAAATAGGGCAGGAGCATTTACAAATCCCAATGTTCTATTGGCAAATGTTAATCCAGATATTATAAGATCGTTTTGAGGAAGAACTGGATTTACTGCAATATATCCAATTCGTTCACCTGGCAGGGCAAGGGATTTACTAAATGAATTTATTATCATTGAATGCTTAAAAATATTTAATATACTAGGTATTTTTATATTGTCATACACGAGCTTATTATAAGGTTCATCTGATAATACAAATATAACATGTCCATATTCCATTTCTTTCTGTTCAATAAGTTTTGCCATAGCTTTTAGTATCTTATCTGAATATATTACACCTGTTGGATTGTTTGGTGAATTTAGTATTATAGCCTTTACTTTAGGATTTAAGCAATTTTCTAGCGCAGTAAGGTCTGGTTCAAAGGTATCCTTATTGGTTGAGGCTATTACAGGGACCCCTCCATGGTTATCTATATAAAATAGGTATTCAGAAAAATAAGGCGCTAATACTATTACTTCATCACCTTCATCTAATATGGTCTTTAACGCTACATTCAACCCTCCAGCAGCTCCACATGTCATTATTATATGGGAACTTTTAACTGATAGATTCGTATTTTGGCTTATGTTTTGTGCAATCTTTTCTCTAACATCTTCAAATCCTGCATTGTTCATGTATTTATGTATACCAGGCTGATCTGATAATATAATATCCCTAAGACTGTTTTTAACTTCCTTAGGAGGTTCAGGATCTGGATTTCCCAAGGTAAAATCGTATACATTATCAGCTCCATATAGCTTTCTTAACCTTTCACCTTCTTCAAACATGTTTCTAATCCAGGAAGAATGATTTAAACTTGTAAAAATCTTTTTTGAAATCATTTATTTATCCTCCCAATTTTTTATTTGTATATATTGTAACATAAAAATTACAAAAAAAGAGGATAAAAGATTTAGGTGTAGAATAAAAAATATAAATACAAAGGTATGGAGGTTTATCTGCTGTGATATCTATTGAAGAAAAAGGATATTGGATATGGTTGTCTTGTATACCTGAAATAGGGGTAAAGCGGTTTTTTTATTTGATTGAACGCTTTGATACCGCGAAAGGGGTATGGAATGCGTCTGATAATGATATAAGAAACTGCAATAATCAAATAGGATATAAAGCAGTTAATAACATATTGGATCGAAGATCCTCAAACTATCTTGAGGATGCGTTTTCTATTATTAATAATGGAAATATGTCAATAGCTACATTATTGGATGAAGAATATCCAAAGCTCTTGAAGGAAATTTATGATCCTCCTCCTGTATTATATTATAAAGGTAATTTTCCACACCCCGAATTGCCAAGCATTGCAATAGTAGGCAGTCGAATGCCTACATCATATGGTGTACAAATGGCACAAATTTTATCCAGGCAATTGGCAGAGGCGGGAGTGGTTGTAGTAAGTGGTTTGGCTAGGGGGATAGATACTACTGCTCATGCAGCGGCGTTAAAGGCCGGGGGCCATACAATAGGAGTATTAGGATGCGGGGTAGATGTAATTTATCCACCAGAAAATAGTCGTTATTATACTCAAATGGCTCAAAAAGGCACAATTGTCAGCGAATATCCACCGGGAACTCAACCCCTAGCGAGCAATTTTCCTGCTAGAAATAGAATAATAAGTGGCTTATCCAAAGGTGTATTGGTTATAGAAGCACGTAAAAGGAGTGGTACCCTTATAACTGTAGACTACGCCTTAGAACAGGGAAGGGATGTATATGCTATACCAGGTAATATAAATAATTCATGTAGTCAGGGAACAAACCAATTATTAAAAGAAGGTGCAAAACCAGTAACATCTGTTGAAGATATTTTAGAAGAGTTGAATATTGACATTCAAAATGCTAATCTTAATAGGGAGAAACCATTGCAACTTGATTTTTTCGAAATGCAAGTGTATAATGCACTGGAAAGTGGACAAAAGCATATAGATGAGTTAGTAAATGCGACAGGTATTGAGATTGATAAATTAAATTCAATTCTTATGATGCTAGAGATAAAGGGAATAATAAGGCAATTGCCTGGGAAAATATTTATAAAGCAGTGATATATTCTAAGGTTTTAATTTGGAGGTTAATTTAATGGCACAAAAACTTATTATAGTAGAGTCACCGGCTAAAGCTAATACCATAAAAAAATTTCTGGGGAGGGGATATAAAGTAGAGGCAACTATGGGTCATATTAAAGATTTGCCCAAAAGTCAACTTGGCGTTGATATAGAAAATAATTTTGAACCAAAGTATATAACTATTAGGGGAAAAGGAGAGGTTATAAATAAGTTAAAAAAAGAGGCGAAAAATGCTGACAAGATATTTTTAGCTACTGACCCAGATAGAGAAGGGGAGGCAATATCCTGGCATCTTGCAAATACATTAAATATCGACAAGGGCAGCCTTTGCAGGATTGAATTTAACGAAATAACCAGTCAGGCTGTAAAGAAGGCGGTAAATAATCCACGAACTATAAATATGAATCTTGTAGATGCGCAGCAAGCAAGGAGAATACTAGATAGAATTGTAGGTTATAATATTAGTCCCCTACTTTGGCGGAAGGTAAAAAAGGGACTTAGTGCAGGACGCGTACAATCTGTAGCTACTCGTATAGTATGCGAACGTGAAGAAGAAATAAATAACTTTATACCACAAGAATATTGGAATATATCAGCAAACTTCTTAAGTCCATCTAGTAATCAAATATTTGAAGCTATGTTTTATGGTACACAAACCAAGAAGCTAGAGTTAAAAAATGAGGAAGAAGTAAATGGACTCCTTGAAGATTTAAAAAAAGCTGTGTACACTGTAAAAAACATAAAAAAAGGCACTAAAAGACGAAATGCAGCACCGCCATTTACTACTAGTACTCTTCAACAGGAGGCCTATAGAAAGTTAGGTTTTACTACAAAGAAAACAATGATGATAGCACAACAATTATATGAAGGCATAGAGATTGAAGGTGAGGGGGCGGTAGGTTTAATAACCTACATGAGAACGGATTCTACCCGTATATCATCCGAGGCTCAAAGTCAAGCGCGAACATATATAAAAAATAATTATGGTGATCAATATGTTCCTGAGACACCAAACAAATATAAGACAAAAGGGAAGACTCAAGATGCCCATGAAGGCGTTAGACCTACTTCCATAGACAGAGAGCCTGAGCGGGTAAAAGATTCGCTATCTCGGGATCAATATAGGCTATATAAGCTTATATACAATAGATTTTTAGCCAGTCAAATGACAGCAGCCATTTATGAAACGATGACTATTAACATAAAGGGTGGAGACTATATTTTTAAAGCCAAGGGTTCGAGGAAGATGTTTCCAGGATATACTGTAATATATCAAGAAGGTAATGATGATGGGCGGGAAGAAAAGGATACTGATATAAATCTTCCAAAACTTTCTGAAAATGAAGTGCTTGAATTAAAAACATTAAATCCGTCTCAACATTTTACCCAAGCTCCACCAAGATATACAGAGGCGTCTTTGGTGAAAACTCTTGAAGAACTGGGAATAGGTAGGCCTAGTACTTACGCACCTACAATATCAACAATAATAACTAGAGGATATGTTGTAAGGGAAGGCAGAAACTTAGTACCAACTGAATTGGGTACTTTGGTTAATGATTTGATGATAGAGTTTTTTAACAACATCGTAGATTATAAATTTACAGCTGATATGGAAGAAAAATTAGATAAAATAGAGGAAGGTAACGAGATTTGGCAAAATATTTTGGCTGATTTTTATAGACCATTCAAAGAAAGTCTTGATCATGCTGATAAAAACATTAAAAAGGTAGAGATAGCAGATGAAGAATCAGATGAAATATGTGAAAAATGTGGTGCAAGAATGGTAATAAAAACGGGGCGTTATGGCAAGTTCTTAGCATGCCCAAATTTTCCTGACTGCAGAAATACGAAACCTTTTGTGGAAAAGTTAGATATTAGCTGTCCCAAATGTAATGGTCAGGTAGTAGTAAGAAGGACTAAAAAGGGTCGCAGATTTTATGGATGTGAAAACTACCCTGAATGTGATTTTGTTTCATGGAATATGCCTTCTAATAAAAAATGTCCCATATGTGATTCGTTTATGATTGTAAAAAAAGATAGAAACGGTAAAGAAAATTATTTATGTTCAAACAAAGATTGTAGATATAAGATGGAAGAGGGGCAATAAAGCATATGAAAAATGAAGCAATAGTAATAGGAGGAGGATTGGCTGGTTCTGAAGCAGCTTGGCAATTGGCTAATAGGGGTATACATGTTAAGCTGTATGAAATGAGGCCATCAAAAAAAACACCTGCCCATCATACAGGAAATTTGGCAGAGTTAGTATGTAGTAATTCGCTCAGATCAGATAGATTAGAAAATGCAGTGGGACTTTTAAAAGAAGAAATGCGCAAACTAGGTTCTTTGATAATGGAATCGGCAGATAAGAATAGAGTGCCTGCAGGCGGAGCATTAGCTGTAGATAGACATGCTTTTTCCCAATATATAACAGGCAAGATATCAGCCCATCCGAACATAACCCTTATAAATCAAGAAATAGATGAAATACCAGAGGGTTACCCAGTAATAATAGCAACTGGCCCCCTATCTTCATCATCCATATCAAAGGCTATAAAAAATATGATAGATGTGGAATATCTATA
Organism: Xylanivirga thermophila; assembly: GCF_004138105.1. Classification (NCBI taxonomy): domain Bacteria; kingdom Bacillati; phylum Bacillota; class Clostridia; order Caldicoprobacterales; family Xylanivirgaceae; genus Xylanivirga; species Xylanivirga thermophila. Next base: position 136,889 of record NZ_RXHQ01000003.1, read on the forward strand.
TTTTTATGATGCTGCTGCCCCTATTGTTAGCTATGATTCTTTAGATCATACTAAAGTATTTAAAGCTTCTAGATATGGTAGAGGCGATGACTATATCAACTGTCCTATGACCCAGGAAGAGTATGAGCTGTTTTGGAATGAACTAATTAATGCAGAGGGAGTTATCCTTAAAGAGTTTGAAAGATCAAGTGTTTTTGAAGGATGCATGCCGATAGAAGTGATGGCGAGGCGTGGTATGGATACATTAAGATTTGGGCCATTAAAACCTGTTGGCCTCTTGGATCCGCGAACTGGTAAGCAACCTTACGCCGTTGTTCAGCTAAGGCAAGATGATACAAATGCATCCATATATAACATTGTGGGATTTCAAACCAATCTCAAATTCGGTGAACAGAAGCGGGTGTTTTCATTAATACCTGGTCTTGAGGGTGCAGTATTCATAAGATATGGAGTAATGCATCGCAATACATTTATAAATTCTCCTAAAACATTGAACTGTTTTTATCAGATGCGCTCAAATCCTTTTGTGTATTTTGCTGGTCAAATAACGGGAGTGGAAGGCTATGTAGAATCGGCTTCAAGTGGTTTAGTAGCAGGTATAAATCTTGCTAGACAGCTTTTAAATAAATCTCCTATTGATTTTACTAATTTTACTGCCATAGGAGCCCTTTGCCACTATATCTCTGATGAAAGAATAAAGAATTTCCAGCCAATGAATGTGAATTTTGGTATAATGGAACCATTAGAATATAGGGTAAAAAACAAGCAGGATAAGAATAGAAAAATATCCGAACGCTCGCTGAAAATTATAGAGGATATGATAGATTGCAATGATTGAAGTTTGTAGAAAAATGTGTTAAGCTGAAAATAGTTTTAATAAAAGATGGAAGGTGACATAGCCATGATAAAAGCAACTACTATTGTAGCTGTAAAAAAAGGAAATAATGCAGCTATAGGAGGAGATGGGCAAGTAACCTTTGGAGAAAATACCATAATGAAACATGGAGCAAAAAAGGTTAGGAGATTGTATAATGGAAAAGTAGTAGTGGGTTTTGCTGGATCTGTAGCAGATGCATTTACTTTGTGTGAAAAATTTGAAGCAAAATTAGAGGAATGTTCTGGTAATTTAAAGCGGGCAGCTGTTGAATTAGCCAAAGAGTGGAGATCAGATAAAATGCTGCAAAAACTAGAAGCAATGCTTATTGCAATTGATAAAAATGATTTATTTATTATATCAGGAACCGGGGAGGTTATTGAGCCGGATAACAATATTGCTGCTATAGGTTCTGGAGGTTCTTATGCATTGGCCGCTGCAAAAGCCTTGCTTGATAATACCGATTTAAGTGCTAAAGAAATTGTTCAAAAGTCTTTAGAAATTGCATCATCTATTTGTGTATATACAAATGATAATATATATGTGGAAGAAGTTTAGGAGGGACAAAAGTGGAAGAATTAACTCCAAAACAAATTGTAAAAGAACTTGATAGATATATAATTGGGCAGCAAGCTGCAAAAAAATCTGTAGCTCTTGCCCTTAGAAGTAGATATAGACGTAGTAAGTTAAATCCGGAATTGAGAGAAGAGATTACCCCTAAAAACATTGTACTTATTGGCCCTACTGGTGTGGGAAAAACAGAAATTGCTAGAAGACTTGCAAAACTGGTAGATGCACCGTTTGTGAAAGTAGAGGCTACAAAATTTACAGAAGTAGGGTATGTTGGTAGAGACGTGGAATCTATGGTGAGAGATTTAGTAGAAGCTTCAATACGAATGGTAAAAAAGCATAAGATTGAAGATGTAAAAGATAAAGCTATACAAGCTGCAGAAGAAAGGGTGCTTGATGTTCTATTTCCTACCAAAAAAAGAAAAACCCAAAATCCGTTTAATATATTTATGGACGATGATGAAAAAGATAATGACGATGAAAAGCCAGCAGATTCATTTATTTCCACAAGGGATAAGCTTAGACAAAGACTACATGATGGTAAGTTAGATGATACTCAAATAGAAATAGAAATAGAGGACAATCAATCACCGATAGGCATTATACCTGGTGTAGGAAGCGAAGATATACTTATACAGATGCAAGATGTATTTGACAATATATTCCCCAAACGCATAAAGAAAAAAAAGGCCACTGTCAAGGAGGCACTTAAGATATTTGAACAGGAAGAGGCACAAAAACTCATTGACATGGATGAAGTTATAGATCAGGCAATAGAAGCAGTAGAGCAAAAGGGTATAATTTTTCTTGATGAGATAGATAAAATAGCGGGAAAAGAGATGGGGAGCGGACCGGATGTATCCCGCGAAGGTGTCCAAAGGGATATATTGCCCATAGTTGAAGGAACAACTGTAATGACAAAGTATGGTCCTGTAAAGACGGATCATATGCTATTTATTGCAGCAGGTGCTTTTCATGTGTCAAAAGTTTCAGATCTTATTCCAGAATTACAAGGTAGATTTCCTATTCAAGTAGAATTGGATAGTTTGACGGAAGAAGACTTTAAAAATATACTAACGCAACCTGAAAATGCGATAATAAAGCAGCAAACGGCTCTCATGGGAGTGGAAGGTGTTAAGTTGAAATTTACAGATAGTGGAATATCAGAAATTGCTAAGGTTGCGTATATGATGAATCAGACAAAGGAAAATATAGGCGCTAGAAGATTACATACTGTTATGGAAAAGCTTATGGAAGATATATCCTTCAATGCAGATTCATTAGCGGGTCAAACTATAGAAATAGATGATAAATATGTAGATACTGTTTTAAATGATATTATAAAAGGTAATGATTTACAAAGATATATACTCTAATAAGGAGTGAAATAGATGTCACGCAAATTACTGGAAAAAACCAGAAGACTGAATAAAGTTCTTCAGAATTCTGGTTCAGATCCAGTACTTTTTTCTGATTTATGCAATGTTTTGGGAGAAATACTGGATTGTAATGTATTTATAATAAGCAGGCATGGGAAAATGCTAGGTTACAAATTAAGTAATAAGCATAAGGAATGTTCTATATATAATAGTATGATTGATAAAGGACGGATATTAAATGGTTTTAATGATCAACTGCTTTATATAAAAGAAACAAAAGCAAACGAATGTCAGGATATTTCTAATGGAATTGTTACTATTGTTCCTATTATTTGCAGTAATAATAGACTAGCAACTCTTATTTTAGAACGATGTAACCCTTCTTTTACTGAATATGATTTGGTAATAGCAGAATATGGGGCTACCATAGTAGGGATAGAGATAATGCGTGCAAAAGCTGAAGAGGCAGAAAATAGGGCACGTAAAAAAGCAATGGTGCAAATTGCCATATCTAGTTTATCATATTCCGAATTAGAAGCGATGGAACATGTGCTTAGAGAATTAAATGGAGAAGAAGGGCTTATTATAGCGAGTAAAATAGCCGATAGAGTGGGAATTACCCGTTCAGTTATTGTAAATGGACTTAGGAAACTTGAAAGTGCAGGCGTTATAGAATCAAGGTCCTTGGGCATGAAGGGGACATATATAAAGATAATGAACGATGAGCTGTTATGTGAGTTAAATAAATAAAAAAGTTCTGCATAAGGTGCCATAGGTATATGCATACTAATAGTATAAACTTGCAGAAAGGGTGGTATAGTGAAAGCTATTATAATGGCTGGCGGCGAAGGATCGCGCTTACGTCCACTTACATGCGATATACCAAAACCTATGGTTCCTGTAATTAATAGACCAGTTATGGAGTATAGTGTAGAGCTTTTGCGAAAATATGGTATAGAAAATATAGGTATTACTTTGCAATATCTGCCCCAAAAAATACAAGACTATTTTTTAAATGGGGCAAAATGGGGAGTAAACTTTGAATATTTTATCGAAGAAACACCTTTAGGCACAGCTGGAAGCGTTAAAAATGCTCAAGATTTTTTAGACGAGACGTTTATTGTTATAAGCGGTGATGGTTTAACAAATATAAACCTTAAAAAAGCTATTGATTTTCATAAGAAGAATAATTCCATTGCTACTTTAATATTAAAAAGAGTTGAAGTACCTCTCGAGTACGGGGTGGTTGTTACTGATAATGACAGTCGAATTACTAGATTTTTGGAGAAACCAAATTGGAGTCAAGTCTTCAGTGACACTGTAAATACCGGAATATATATATTAGAGCCTGAAGTTTTGAATTATTTTAAATCAGATGAAAAATTTGATTTTAGTCAGGATTTGTTCCCAATGTTGCTAGAAGACGGGAGACCTATGTATGGTTATATAACCGATGAATATTGGTGTGATATAGGAAATCCAAACAGTTATTTAACAGCACATTATGATATTTTAGATGGTGTATCTGGCATACAATGGAACAAAAACGATCAAAAGGGAAAAAAACATATAGGAAGTAACAATGAAATCGATCCTTCAGCTGTAATTGAAGGGCCTTGCTATATAGGAGATTATAATTATATAGGTAAAGATGTATATATAGGACCATATACTGTACTAGGCGATTATAATACATTGAATAAAGGATGCAGCATAAAAAAAAGTATAATATGGAGCTACAGCAACATTGGTAAAAATTCAGCAATTAGAGGTGCATCCATATGCGAAAAAGTAAATATTGGAGATGGTGTATCCATCTATGAAGGTGCAGTAATAGGCAAAGAATGCAATATCAATAATAAGGTAACCATAGCTCCCGGTATCAAGATATGGCCTAATAAAAATGTACAAGAAAATGTTGTAGTAAATTCTAATGTGGTATGGGGAAGTTCAGTTGATAAAAGTTTATTCGGTAAGAATGGTGTAACTGGTGCAGTTAATACAAATTTAAATACTCAATTTGTTACACGATTAGGAGCATCTTTTGGTGCCTATTTAAAACCTGGTAAAAGGGTAGTTGTAAGCAGTGATGGTAGTAATGCAAATGATATGCTACAATATGGAATTACTGCTGGGCTTCTATCATCGGGGATAGAAGTGTACCTATTAAAAAATGTGACATTGCCTGTGTTAAGATATGTTGTACGTAGATTTGAATTAGATGGAGGTGCCCATATTTTTTCAGCTATTGACAATCCTGCATATTCTAATATTGCTTTTATAGATTCACAAGGCATATATCTTCCGCCTTCTGCTGAAAGAAAAATAGAAAATCTATTTTTTAGGGGAGATTTTCCAATACAACCTTGGAATAGATTGCACAAGGCAACGACACTCAGTGATATAAATCTGTTTTATATAAGAGATATACTGGATAATAGCGATGTTTCCGCTATAGCAGAGAAAAATTTCAGAATATTATTATCTACTGAAACGGATTTTATCTTTAGCATGGCAAATAAAGTATTGACAGAATTAAACTGTACGATTCAAAAATGCCAGAGACAAGATATCCCTAAAATGCTAAAAAACGGTGAATATGCAATGGGCGCTATATTGGATAATGGTGGGGAAGATATTGAATTGTATGATGATAAGGGAGTTAAACTTAAAAATGAAATGCTTCTTGTTCTTAAGAGTTTTATTTGTTTAAAATCAGGAGCAACTTCTACCATTGTATTGCCTTATAATGCACCTACAATTATTGATGATATGGCCAAAGACTATAGAGTAGATGTGATAAGGGCAAAGGTTACTAGACAGTCAGTTATGGAAGAGATGGTTAAAGGAGACCAAAAATGTAATAAAGCATTTTCTCTATATTTTGATAATATATTTTTGATTTCACAATGTTTAGAGATAATGGCGAAGGAAAATAAAAGACTGTCAGATATACTAGAAAATATGCCTAAATTTTATATGATGGAAAAGGCGATAGAGTGCCCATGGACTGAAAAGGGCAAAGTTATGCGTACTTTGATAGAAGAGCAGACAAAAAATAATTCGGATATGGAATTATTTGAAGGTGTTAAAGTTAATCATAAGGGTGGTTGGGCTCTTGTACTTCCTGATTCGGATGAAGCAGTATGCAAAATATATACACAAGCCTTTTCTGAAGAATATGCAAAGGAATTAACAGATTTTTATGAAAAAAAAATAAATCAGATAAAATCACAATAACATGTATAACTGTTAAATCATATTATATAAAAAGGATAGAAAAAGGCTAGTATAGAGGGCTTTTCTATCCTTTATTTGATTAAACTACATAAGGGCTTATTGATTAAACTACCGAAATAAAGTATAATGAAAATATTGGCTTTGATCGGAAATAATATAATATTATCATGTGAGGAGGATATTAATTAGTGGCATCAAGAAAAAACAACAACAATAATGGGAACGATAATGGACATAACAATGGAAACGGGCATAATAACAACAAATGTAACCATAAATCCAATAACAGACAAAGGGCTAATGTTAAATCGTTAAAAATAATACCTTTGGGGGGAGTTTATGAGATAGGGAAAAATATGACCGTAATTGAATATGGTGAGGATATAATAGTTATAGATTGCGGGTTAACATTTCCAGAAGACGAGATGTTAGGAATAGATTTGGTTATCCCAGATACATCTTATCTTTTGAAGAATCGTGATAAAGTGCGCGCTATTATCGTTACTCATGGTCATGAAGATCATATAGGTGCTCTTCCTTATGTTTTAAAAGACATTAATGTACCTGTCTATGGAACTAAGCTTACTTTAGGTTTAATTGAAACCAAATTTAAAGAGCATCGTATTACAAATGCTAAGCTAGTATGTGTCAAGGCTAAAGATACTGTAAAAATAGGCTGCTTTACAGTAGAATTTATAAAAACCAGCCATAGTATAGCTGATGCAGTTGCCTTAGCCATACATACCCCGGTTGGTACTATAGTTCATACTGGTGATTTTAAAGTGGATTATACGCCTATAGATGGTCAAGTTATTGATCTTGGAAAGTTTGCTCAATTGGGGCAAAAAGGTGTATTAGCTCTATTGGCTGATAGTACTAATGTTGAAAGACCAGGATATACAATGTCGGAGAAAATAGTAGGTGAGACTTTCGAAAATCTATTTGGAACTGCTAAGGGACGTATTATAGTAGCTACTTTTGCATCAAATATACATAGAATACAACAAGTAATAAATGCAGCAGTAAAATTTGATCGTAAGGTGGCAATATCGGGCAGGAGCATGGTAAATGTTGTTTCCGTAGCTTTAGATTTAGGATATTTAGATGTTCCCCCAAGAGTACTTATTGATTTGGATCATATAAATGATTATCCGGATGATAAATTAGTAGTTATCACCACAGGAAGTCAGGGAGAGCCTATGTCAGCTCTGTCACGTATGGCTAGCTCGGAACACAGAAAATTGGATGTAAAACCTGGAGATATGGTTGTTATTTCAGCAACTCCAATACCCGGTAATGAAAAATTAGTATTTAGAGTTATAAACCAGCTCTTTGAGAGAGGCGCTGAAGTCATATATGAGAGTTTAGCTGAGGTACATGTATCTGGCCATGCTTGTCAAGAAGAGTTAAAGCTTATACACACATTGGTAAACCCGAAGTTCTTTATTCCTGTACATGGAGAATATAGGCATTTAAAACGGCATGCAATGTTGGCTGAATCTTTGGGAATGCCCAAAGAAAATATTTTTATACCAGAAATAGGATCTGTCCTTGAATTTACTCCTAATTCGTGCAAAGTGATGGGATCAGTTCCATCAGGCAGGGTACTAGTAGATGGCCTTGGTATAGGTGATGTAGGAAACATTGTACTTAGAGATAGAAAACATCTATCTCAAGATGGGCTTATGGTAGTAGTAGTTACTATCTCGAGGGATAATGGAGATATTATTGCTGGGCCAGATATAATTTCTCGCGGTTTTGTTTATGTCAGGGAATCAGAAGAACTGATGGAAGAAGCAAGAAAAACCGTAAAATTAATATTAAATCAATGTGGTGAAAAAAATATTACTGATTGGGCTACAATAAAGTCTAATATAAAGGATGGGTTAAGAAACTTATTATATGAAAAGACCAAGAGAAATCCTATGATTTTGCCTATTATAATGGAGATATAGTTTGTTTATAGGAGGTTAAAAATTCCTCTATCTTGTCAAAAAAAATATAATAATATATAATGATATAAACTGATAAGATGGAGGTTTGGTAATGATTGATACTGAGCAAGAAAAAAGGCAGGCCATTGAGGCTAGAAATAATAAAAAATCTCAGCTTGACAAAAAAAATAATGATAAAAATATATTAAGACAGTTTATGATCTATGCTATAAGTTTGAGTATTGTCCTATCTACAGTCCTTATACTCGTAAAAAGTTCATATAAAAAATATATAATGGCTGTTGATCCAAAAGACAAATCAGAAACAGTTGTTGAAATACCAATGGCTACCTCTGCGAGGGGTATTGGCGATATTTTATATGAACATCAACTTATAAGGAATAAGGGAGTATTTAGGATACTTATAGATCTATCCGACAAAGCCTCTAAAATTAAAGCTGGGAAATATAAATTTTCTAAAAGCATGAACCTTAATGAAATTATAGACGGACTAACTACAGGAGACGCATTTATACCACAAAAGAAATTTACCATACCAGAGGGTCGAAATATACATGAAATAGCAAGTGCTTTAGAGCAGAGCAAGAAATTTTCATTTACAGCGGATGATTTTATAAAAGAAGCATCCGATATAGATAAATATGCTAAAGAATTTTCCTTTTTAAAGGATATACCGCAACAAAGGAAAGAAGGCAAGTATGCTCAATTTCCACTTGAAGGATATCTTTTCCCTGAGACCTATTTTGTAGATGAAGACGCAACTGCAGAAGATATAATACGCGTAATGTTAAAGCAATTTGAAAACGTTTATAGGGGAGAATACAAAGCAAGAGCAGATGAATTGGGTCTTACTACTGACCAAGTAGTTTCATTGGCTTCTATTATCCAGAGTGAGGCCAAGTTAAAAGATGAATTTCCAAAGATATCGGCTGTATTCCATAACAGAATAAAAAAGAATATGGCACTTGAAGCATGTTCGACTATTCAGTATGTTACGAGTAGAAAAAGTTTGGTAGTAACAACACAGGAGACTAAGATAGACTCAAAATATAATACTTATAAATATAAGGGCTTACCCATAGGACCTATATGTTGCCCTGGTGAACTAGCTATAAAAGCAGCCCTTTATCCAGATGAAGAGTTTATGAATGCAGAAAAGCCATATTTGTATTTTGTATTAAAAGATCCAAATGAAGGTAGCCATGTTTTCAATTATGACTATAAAGCTCATTTACAAGATAAGAAAAAATATGAAAGCCAATGGCAAAATTAATACCAAAGCAAGGTCCACATAAAAAGTGGACCTTGCTTTTTGAGGGAGACATATGGATAGAATAAACAAAGAATATATATATGAATTAATAAATAATTTATCAAACTATAAAGATACAGATGTAATGCTGTCCATAAGAAAACAGGCTCAAAATAACCAGCTACCAATTTTACGTAGGCCAGTAGCTTGTCTTTTGGATATACTAATAAGATCATCTAAACCCCAAAATATTTTGGAAATAGGTACTTCGATAGGATATTCTACAATGGTTATGCTGAATGCCTTAGGGGAGACTGGGAAAATATATACTATGGAAATGGATGACAAGATAGCAGATATGGCGATAAATAATTTTAAGCAGGCTGGAGCTTTAGAACGTGTGAAACTTTTCTGGGGAGATGCTAAAGAAATACTCTATTATATGGAAGGAAGCTTTGATTTTATATTTATGGATGGGCCTAAAGCTCAATACCTAAATTATTTGCCATATTGTTTGGATCTATTGAAACCAGGAGGCCTTTTAGTATGTGATGATGTGCTGTTCTATGGTATGGTTGCCAATAAGCAAATTATAAACAGACGCAAAATAACAATCGTAAAGAGAATGAAAAAATTCTTAAAGATTATATCGTATCACCCAGATTTGAACACTGCAATAGTACCTCTTGGAGATGGAGTATCTATAAGTTATAAGAAGGAGGCATGATCAATGTTTAAAACACCTGAACTTTTAGCACCTGCAGGAAATTTGGAAAAATTAAAGATGGCCATATTGTATGGTGCAGATGCTGTATATATAGGTGGAAAGCAGTTTGGACTCAGGGCTTTTGCTGATAATCTCACATTGGATGAAATAAAGGAAGGACTCGATTTTGCCCATGCAAGGAATAAAAAAGTGTATATTACCATGAATATATTCGCACATAATGAAGATTTTGCTGGTATGGAAGATTATGTACGTGCTTTGGCTAATATGGGGGTAGATGCCATAATTCTATCGGATCCTGGTATATTTTCATTGGTAAAATCAGTAGCACCTAATATGGATATACATTTGAGCACTCAGGCTAATACTACAAATTGGCGAAGTATTCTTTTTTGGTATAAACAAGGTGTAAGCCGTGTAATATTAGCGAGGGAATTATCAATAGATGAAATAAGACATATAAGACAAAATACACCTAATGATTTGGAACTAGAAGCATTTGTACACGGTGCAATGTGTATATCCTATTCTGGCAGGTGTCTACTTAGTAATTATTTGACAGGTCGTGATTCGAATCGTGGAAAATGTGCCCATACATGTAGATGGAAATATCATCTAATGGAAGAAAGTAGACCTGGAGAATATTTTCCTATAATAGAAGATGATAGGGGGGCATATATACTTAATTCCAAAGATCTTTGTATGATTGAGTATTTACCCTTATTGATGGATGCAGGCTTAAATAGTCTTAAAATAGAAGGAAGAATGAAAAGTAGCTATTATGTTGCTACAGTAGTTCAAGCTTATAGGCGGGAGATAGATCTGATACAAGCTAAAAAAGGGAAATACCAATTTAATTGTAGATCACTTGATGAATTAAAAAAAGCGAGTCATAGACCTTTTACTACAGGATTTTATTTTAATAAGCCAACGGAAGAAGATCATAAATATGATAGTAGTAGCTATATAAGGGGTTATGACTTTATTGGTGTAGTATTGGATTATATTCCAGAAGAAGGTCTAGCATTGGTAGAGCAAAGGAATTTATTTGAAATAGGGGATATTGTAGAAATAATGATTCCAGGGGAAAGTTTTGTTCAACATGAAATAAAAGAGATACTTGATGAGAATAAAAATCCTATTGCTCGGGCTCCACATCCCCAACAGCATATATATATTCCAATAGATCGACAGTTACCAGCATATTCTATTATAAGACGCGGGAAAAAGGGATAATATATTAAAAAAAGTATTGATAATACAGGCACAATTTTCCTTCAAATTTCATAACATATAAGGTGAGTGAGTTTTGAAGGGGATGATGCCATGCTAGCAATCTCTGGTACTATATTATACTTAGTAAAAGATTTATTTATTTTAGTTTCTCATATTTCTGGTAGTAATTCTTTTCCTCAGCCATTAACACCAGAAGAAGAGAAATACCATCTGAAAAGGTATGCCGAAGGCTTTGAAGAATCTAAGAACATTCTTATAGAGCATAATCTTAGACTAGTTGCTCATATTGCAAAAAAGTATACCAATACGGGCAAGGATATGGATGATTTAATATCTATAGGTACTATAGGATTGATAAAAGCCATATCTACTTATGATCCAAGTAAAAATACACGATTAGCCACCTATGCAGCTCGGTGTATAGAGAATGAGATATTAATGTCTATTCGTTCATCTAAAAAATCCAAAGGAGAAGTTTCGTTGCATGATCCAATAGGTATAGATAAGGAGGGCAATGAAATTTCTTTGATGGATATATTGGGCACAGATCCCGATTCAGTAGTAGACGAAGTGGAGTTAAAACTGCAAATAAATAAATTATATAAAAAGATGAAGTCGGTTCTGAAGGACAGGGAGCAAATAGTATTGGAAATGAGGTATGGACTAGGTGATGGTGAAAACAAAACACAAAGGGAAATAGCACAAATGCTTGGCATATCTAGATCATATGTATCGCGCATTGAGAAACGTGCAATATCAAAGTTGAGCAAAGAATTTAAGGCAGAGGGTTGTCAATGAACATTGACAACCCTTTTTTATTTGTATATCATTCTAAGTATAACTTGGTTTGAGGAGTTGAAAGGTGATAAATAAACTGATACCTAATGAATACTTAGAAGATATTTACCAAATAGATATGGCCAGGCTTTTTAAAAGTGGATATAGGAATTTAATTATGGATATAGATAATACGATAATGCCATGGAATGAATATGTTATTACTCCTAAACTTGTACGTTGGGTAAATCAAACTATATCTATGGGCTTTAAAATATGCTTATTATCCAACAATAATATACAAAGAGCCCATTCTTTGGCTGATAAACTTGGCATCATGGCAGCAAGTAATAGGGGGAAACCTTTACCAAGAGCATTTATATCTGCTATTAATGCATTGCAGGGGACGCGAAGAGATACAATTGTAATTGGCGATCAAATATTTACTGATATTTTGGGCGGGAATATTTTAGGTTTATATACTATACTTGTAGATCCAATATCTCCAAATGAATTTTTTGGTACAAAAATCAATCGCTTTATGGAGAAATTTATAAGAAGGAGGATACTTTGAAAATGTTAGGTTTAATTGGACATCCTGTAGAACATAGTCTTTCTCCTAAGTTACATAATACTATATATAAAAAGTTGAGATTAGAGATTACATATTCAGCTTATGATATATTTCCTGAAAACTTAGAAAAGTCAATTATAGCATTAAAGGAACAGTCATTTCTAGGTTTTAATGTAACTATACCATATAAACAAAAAATTATTGAATATTTAGATTATATAGACGAAGAAGCAAAAATAATAGGTGCTGTAAATACTGTAAAGATAAAAAATGGGAAAATGATTGGATATAATACTGATGGAATGGGTTTTATTGAATCTTTGCACAGAAAAGGAATAAAAATAGAAAATAAAACTGCTTTAGTGATTGGAGCAGGTGGAGCATCAAGGGCTATATGCACCTATCTTCTAAGAGAAGGTGTATCAAATTTATATATAGCGAACCGTACACCAAGTAAAGTATATGCTATTATAATGGATCTAAAGAATATTTGTACTCATAATATTATTGAATATATGCCATTTAGTAAATTAAACTCTATAGGCAATATTGATATTGTTGTAAATGCCACTTCCATTGGTATGTGGCCACAAATAAATGATAATCCAATCCCAGATTATAAATTTAGACCTAATACCGTATGTTTTGATGCTGTATACAATCCTTTGAAAACAAAATTTCTTGAGGCTGCAGAGAACGAAAGTTGTATAATAATCAATGGTATTGATATGCTTATTTTTCAAGCACTAAAGTCTATTGAGATATGGTTAGAAACACCTATTCCCAATGATATTTTTTCATACGCGAAAAGCGTGATATTCGTCGACAAATAATTTCAGAAAAGCCTATAAATTGTATTGCAAAATACAGAAATCTGTTGTATTATTGTGTTATATGGTAAAATTATGTTATATTATTTTAAATATAACAATATCAAATACGGGTGGTGATGTGATATTGCCAAAACTGTTATTGATATATTATTGAATAACGGCTCAATTAGTCGCTCTCAGTTGGAATATGTATTGTCCATGCAAAGCAAGACTGGCCAATCTTTAAACAAGATTTTAATACAGGAAGGTATAATAAGCGAAGAGTATTTAATAAATCTAATGACTGATTATTTTAATATAGAATTTATAGACTTAAATAATGCGTCATTAGATTCCAAACTGCAAAAATATATACCCTACTGGTTAGCAAAAAGACACAATATAATTCCAATCAAGATAGACAATAAAAAAATTTATGTAGCTATGGATGACCCATTTAGTCCTAATATAATAGAGGATATAAAGACTATATCTAAATTACATGTTGTACCAGTTGTTAGCTATCGTATACAGATAAAAAATGCTATTGAGCGTTATTATAGCCAGGCCATAGCCGAGAAGGCTCTTAAGAATTTTGAGGCTGGAACAGTTAAAGAAGTACTAAATGAAAATACTGACATCTTGGGGTCTGAAAAGCGTTTAGATTATGCTCCAATTGTAGTATTCATAGATAGTATTATAGAACAGGCACTATCATATGAAGCTAGTGATATACATATAGAACCGCTAAAAGCTACAGTACAAATCCGTTTCAGAATAGATGGCACATTAATACAAATTATGGATATACCTAAGGCAATACATGAAAGTATTATCAGTCGTTTAAAGGTATTAAGCAAGTTAAATATTACAGAGACCCGCTTACCCCAGGATGGGCACTGGATTCAGAATATAAATGGGAAAGATGTAAATTTTAGATTATCTATTATCCCTACTATTAATGGAGAAAAAGCAGTTATTCGAATATTAGATGATAAGTATTTTCTCATGTCTAAAGCATCTCTTGGATTTAATAAACATAATAGTATTCTTTTTGATAAATTGTTAGAGAAGGGGAAGGGAATTATCCTAGTTACAGGTCCAACTGGCAGTGGAAAAACTACTACACTTTACACCATGCTTAAGGAATTGGATTTTAAGACACAAAACATAATTACTATAGAGGATCCTATAGAATTATCAATAGATGGTATTAATCAGATTCAGGTTAATAACAAAAGTGGCTTGACATTTTCCAATGGCCTTAGAGCTATACTACGTCAAGATCCAAATATAATTATGGTAGGAGAAATAAGGGATGAAGAAACTGCAGAAATTGCAATTAGAGCAGCTATAACAGGCCATTTAGTACTATCTACTCTTCATACCAATGATGCTATGAGTAGTATAATGCGCCTAGTCGATATGAAAATTCCAAGATATCTTATAGCTGAATCTCTTGAAGGCATCATTTCCCAAAGATTAATTAGAAGAGTATGTAAACATTGTTGTGAAGAATATATTCCTACTAAAACACAATTAGATATGTTAAATATAGACAACATAAATAATCTTGTTTTTGTAAAAGCAATTGGATGTAGCTACTGTAATAATACTGGATATGCAGACCGTATAGCAATACATGAAGTATTTATTCCAACGGAAAAACATAAAATGCTCATACACGATGGTGCTAGATATGATGAAATAGTCAAATGTTCTATTGATAATGGTATGACTACCCTAAAATCCGAGGCAATCCGACTTCTATGTGAACAAAAAACTACTTTTGAGGAAGTTGCTAAGGTTATTTACTAAAGGGGTGATACTCATTCAACAATATAAGTATATTGCTATAAATATGGAAGGTAAAAAAATACAGGGCGTTTTTAGTGATATATCTCAAGAACACGCATTTCAAAAATTGAGACAGCTAGACTATTATCCAATACAAATAAAAGCTGTAAATAATTTTAAGAAGAATGGATTTAGTGATAGCAAAGTTCCGGACAAATATATGGCGGTGTTTTGTTATAAATTGAGTACTATCGTTAAATCTGGTATACCTTTGATGGAAGCATTAAAGATTATTCAAAAACAAACGGATTATAAACAACTTGAATCAATCTTAGATGATATGTATTTGGATATACAAAATGGATATAGTTTGGCCCAAAGTATAAAAAAATATAACAGGCAATTTCCTTCCATATTTGCGGCAATTGTAGAAATTGGAGAAACAAGCGGGAATTTGGATACTTGTCTCAAAAGAGCCGGAAATTTTTTTGAGACTAGGCATAATTTGCGTAAAAAGATAAAAAAGGCATTTGTCTATCCTACAATGGTTCTTATTGCTACGTTAAGCCTATTATATCTGCTTCTAACATACATTTTCCCAATGTATGTTTCTATGTTTGAACAAAATAACATTGATCTTCCTAATATCACTAAAGCATTGATTTCTATAAGCGGCTTTTTTGCAAGACATGGCATTTATCTTATTGTTGGAATTCTTATAGCTATACTCGCAGTAAATGTATATAAAACAAACAATTCTGGGAGATTAAAGTTGGATAAGATGAAATTAAACATGCCTGTATATGGCAAGATTTTTCGCCAATTGTTTACCATTGAATTTTCAGGTGCATTGTGTATGCTGTTAGATTCAGGCCTTAATTTGGTTAATAGTTTGGGAATAATAGCGGATATAATGGATAATTACGCCATTAAAGATCTCATATTACAGGCACAGCATAATGTAAACTATGGTGGCAAGCTGTCTAATGAAATAAAAAAGTTAAATTTGTTTCCTTCACTATTTGTAGAAATGCTATATGTAGGGGAAAGTTCGGGAAATATAATCCCAATGGTAGATCAAGTAACATATATTTATATTCAGGAAGTTCAGGCTGATTTAGAAAAAATATTATCCTTAATAGAACCTGTTACTATAATAATTTTGGGAGTAATTGTGGGATTTATAGTCCTGGCAATAATATTGCCTATGACTGAATTAATAGGTATCCTAAAATAAGGAGTGGTTTTTATGTTTGATAATAAAGGTTTTACTTTAATAGAATTGATAGTTGTTATATGTATTCTAGGCATATTATCTACCATTGTTTTACCTAGAATGATGGATAATGTACAGACTGCCAAAGATACGGTTGCAGATGTTAACGCTAGAACATTGGCAAATATTATTCAAATATACAATGCTGAACAAACTGATCAAAGCAAAATATTCAAAAGCCAAATTATAAAATCGGAAACAGATAAATCTAAAATACCAGATGAAATTAAAGAACGGATCCCGAAAAATTTTGACTGGACAAATATGTCTGAAGTAAATGTAGATGAAAAGGGAGATGTGGAGATAAAAACAAAGTTAAATTAAAATGGGGATGAGATACTTGATAAATATGAAAGGTTTCAGCCTTATTGAATTGATAATAGTATTAAGTATATTAGCCGTTCTATCCTGTATAATTATTCCCAACTCATTATCATTGGGGAATAATATATTGCTAGAGATAGAAGCACAAAAAATAGCTCAGGATATTAGACTTGCCCAACAACTTGCGGTAATAAACAATTATACATATATATTTGAAATAAATTGTAATAAAAAATTATATATAATACGAAAAAATAATGCTTTTCAACTTCCTGACAAAAAGGCAGAAATATCACCTGGAATATACTATATAAAATCTAATTTTGATAAATATGGAGATTACTATCGAATATATTTCAATTCAAATTCTATTCCAGCTCAAACGGGTACTATTAAGCTATATGATAGATATGGAAGAAAAAAAGTAATCTCTGTTGCTGTAGCTTCAGGGAGGGTGATTGTACGTTGATAAAAAATTCCCAAAAAGGCCTAAGCTTGGTTGAACTATTGATCTCCCTATTTATTATATACATTGTAGTTCTGCCTTTTATAAATATGATACACATATCCAGCCAGAATATGCGTAGTTCAAGAGATCAAATAGAATTATCTTTTTTCTCAAAAAAATGTATAGAAATGATGAAGAGTATGGATTATGCAGAGGCATTACAGAATTATAATGGACAAATAAGAGAGATGGATGGATATTTTGTAGAGTTTTCATTACAACCATGCAATAACAATGGTAATATTTTTGCTATTATAATAAACGATTGCTATGTAGATATGGTATATCCATGTGGACGATTAAAGAGGCTAAATTATGAGGATGGTCAAAATATATTTGTAGAAGACGTACCAAAGAAAATGCCAGTCGAGATAAATGCATTAAAGTATTATGAGCATAAAAATATAAATATTATCATGAGTAATAATACAATTAGTGATGTCTCTCTATATCTAAATTCTAGCAATGCACATTTAATAAATATATTATCATGCTCTGTAACCCAATATGTAGGACATTACTACAAAGATTATTTACTCTTTGACACAACTATAAAGATATATGATCAACTTTCAAATGAACAACCATTGTATACTTCCAATAATATCATTAAACTGGAGATATAGAAGGTCATGAAAGAAAAAGATAGAAGAGGATATACCTTAATAGAGCTTGTGGTTTGTATATTTCTACTTGCAATTATTTGCCCTTCCATATATTCATTTTATATAACCAATATTAAATACTGCTATGAGTCAATAAGAAATATGGAAATAGAGCAACAAGTGCGTATAGCCATGTCTTATATAGACAGAATATTGCATAATACTTACGAAGATGAAGTCAGAATAATGAATGGCACTATTGGTGGTACATATCTTATTATAAAAGATCAAATGTTTGATCTTAAAGGTACGACTCTGAGAGTTGAATACAACTATAATAGCGGAATAATAAGGAAAAATCCTTTGGCAGAAAACATTATAAGATTTGAGGCATATAAGAACGGAAATCTTTTGACGGTTATCATCGGAGGGGGAATAGATGAGGAAGCTTTTAGCCTTTCTAGTGAGGTTTTTTTAATATCTAGAGATGAGGGTCAAAATGAATCAGCTATTAAATAATGACGGAATGATGTTAGTCTTATCCGTTTTAGTCGTTATGCTTATGTTGACTATTGGGATCGGGATTATATCATTAACAGAAAATAATCACAAAATGGTCTTAAATGACAAGGAATATCGTGAAAGCTATTATATGGCTGAATCAGGATTATATTATAGCTTGGATTTTATGCAACAAATTTTAGAAGATACTATGTCTAACTATATAAATAATATACAATTTTTTAATACCTTTGAAGAAAAAACTATTGGTAAAAATGAGACTATACCTACGAGTTTGAATGATATTATCCATGGAAAACAGGTTAACATATCCATCAAACGGATAAGTAGTGGTAATGATTATAGAAAATATCAATTATTATGTGAAGGCATCTCAGGTAAGGCAAAAAGTAAAATTAAAGCAATAATAGGTATATCTCCAATAGTTAATGTAGGTTTAAATGACGAACATCCTGTACTAAAAAATGCATCTGTAGTATCTGGGCAAAAAGTATCAAATGAAATTGCAATTGATGGTCATGTGTATGATCAAACTAATACTACAAAGTACTTATTGTATAGTTATATAAATGACTTTAAAAACTGGGATGAACTTAATAGATATTATGACTGCAAAAATGGGGAAATAGTTTTAGAAAACGGACATTATGTGATATATAGCAACAGTGAAGTGCTGGGAGATCATGAAGAGCCAATAGTTTTCATAACTCCGCAAAATGATTATAGGGACGTATATATAAGTGAGAATATACATACAGTATATGGTTTGTTTTGTATAGGAGGAAATTTAATGTTTTTAGGAGATGAAACCACGGTATATGGGTCAATAGTAACTGAGGCGGGAGTACATAATATACTACCAAATAAACAACTATCAAATAAGATTGTTTATGATAGATATGTAATAATGAATGCTATAAAGCATTCTGATTTTAAGAATTTCTTTAACTATTCACCAGATCATAAATACAGTAAATTTAATATGTTTGAAATTATATCGATATCAGATTATTATGAATGAGGAGAAAAACAAATGCGTAAAAATATTATAGGATTAGACATAGGATCAGCATATATAAAGATGATAGAAGCAAATTTAAGACATGGCTTTAAGGTAGAACATTGGGCCAGTATACCAAATTCATGTAAAATATTAGGCGATGATGTTCTTTATAAAAAAACAACTGAGGAAATTATCACTAGATGTATGAAATATAATGGATTTACATCGAGAAGGGTTAGTTTATCTCTCTCTCATCCTGAAGTTATAGTGAGGAGTCTAGAACTTCCTATGATGGGATATTACCAAACACTATCAAATATCAAATTTGAATTTTGTCATCATTTTGGTATCAATGAAGATTTGTATAAATTTGATTATAGAATAATCAAATTTATACAGCAGAACAATTCAGATATACAGCAAATACTAGCAGTTGCAGCACCTTTAGAGATTATAAAAACCTATATGGAAATTATCAAACGATGTAATTTAAATCTTGCTTTTATAGATGTTCCTGAAAATATATATGGAAAATTATTTGGATCTATAGAAGATGTAGTATGCATAGTTGATATAGGTTATAAGCAGATAGATATGTTTATATATGATCAAGGAGTTTTTTGTATTGGGAAACGGTTGGGGTCACTATCTTTAGATGTAATTCAAATAGAAAATAGTATAATACAACTTATAAATTACTATAGTTCTAACCATGGAGGTATTGTTTCAATGATTATATTAACTGGGGGGCAACTTTTGCATGATAACTTAGACGAAATTTTGGGCAAGGATCTGAATATACCAGTAAAAACAATTGATAGATATGATTTAGGCAAGGATATACTATTTGATGAATCTATAGCACTTCCTATTTATGCTAAGGCTATAGGGGCTGCTTTAAGAAAGGATAGTACATATGCATGATATAAATTTAGTCACCAAAAAAGATGTTAAACATACAATAATGGATAAAAAACATGAATTCTTAATAATTATTATTTTCATTTGTATGTGTTTTTGTGGAATATATAGACCTCTCTATAAAAGGAAAAAGGTTTACAGACAATTAGAAGAATATAGGAAATATGAGCTAGAATATAATAAGGTAGGCAGAAAGAATCAGGATTATGATTTGATGTTAATGGGAAATGAACAATATAAATTAAGTGTGTATAATGAAAAAGTAAATTCCTTATTGTCAAAAATGCAAACTCAAAAGCCAGAATCAATATATATCAAATCTATAAAATATGAAAGAGAAAATATGGAAATAGAAGTATTAGGAACAAGAGAGTTAGATATTATTAATTTTATCAAAAATATAGAGAATATGGACGACTCTATTAAAGTTAATATAGATACCATTACAGAATCCGATCAAGATAATCTTATAGCGTTTGTTATACATATTATTTTAAATAACAACGAGGATGGAGATGAGGTTGTTGAATATTACAACGAGGATAGGATTGAGTAATAGGGAGAAACTTTTTATTTTAGCATTAATCGTTGTTTTAATATCTTCCATATATTATAGTTTTTTTTATATCCCCATAAAGAACGATATAAAAATTGCTTTGGCCGAGATAGATAGTATTAAGAGTTCAATTGATCAAATGGAATTTTATAAATCAGCACATTATAATATAAGAAAAGAATATAAGACTATTGATACTTCTAAAATCATAAAGGATGTAGAACAAAAAGATATAGCTCTGTTTTTATGCGAAACCTTAAATAAATATAGTGAAGAAAAGTCAATATCCTTCAAAAAAGATCAATACTATAACAATTTAAAATGTATGCTTGTAGAAATAGAAGGAAGCATGGATTATAATAACCTTATAAAACTGCTAAAACATTTAGAAGAAGCTCCTTACTATAATATTATAGATAGTATTGATGTACAGATGTTATATTTAAAAGGAGACAATATGTTTGTAAAGGTGAAATTATCTGTTGAATTTTTATGTTTGCATTCATAGCTTACTTTATTTTACCTCTGCAAAATGATATAATTATAAAAAGGAGGGCTCTGATGCCTATAAATATAATACTAGCTGGTTTTATGGGAGTTGGTAAAAGTACTGTAGGGAAAATACTTGCTGATAGGTTGGATTGGGTATTCTTTGATACTGATACATTGATCTCGGATAGTGCAGGTATGTCCATTTCTGAAATATTTTCTACATATGGGGAACAATATTTTAGAAGTTTAGAAAATCGTATAATCGATGATATAATAATTAATAGCAATATGGTAATAGCTACAGGAGGAGGTTTAATCTTAGACCAAAGTAATTTTGATCTAATAAAATCAAAAGATTCAGTAATAATTGTTTTAGACGCTCCTTTTGATGTAATATGGAGCCGATTGCGGTTCTGTGATGATAGGCCTATAATAGTTAATAATTCAAAATTACAAATTAAAGGACTATATGAAATTAGAAGGCCTATATATTATGAACGGGCTGATTACATAGTATCCATTTGTAGCAAGACGCCATACGAAATAGCTAAAGAAATAGAATGTCTACTAGATTTACATCAGTAGGAGGCGATTTTAATAAAGACAATAAAATTTGGACCATCAGGGAATTCAGATTCGTTTTACGAGCAAGGTCATAAATCCAGTATAGATATGCCCAAATGGCTACATGATATGGGGCTTAACGCATATGAATACCCATGTACTCGAGGTGTAAATATAAAACGAGAAACTGCGCAAAAGTTAGGATTTGAAGCGCAAAAGCATGATATATTTCTCAGTATACATGCTCCATATTATATAAATTTGGCTGCACAAGATCAACATAAGCAAGAAAAAAACAAACAGTATTTGTTAGATTCTTTGCAGGCAGCTCAATGGATGGGAGCTAAACGGGTAGTATTTCATCCTGGCTCTTGTGGTAAACTGAATCGAGAAAAAGCAATGGATTTAGCGATTACATCTCTAGAAAAGATATTGGAAGATGCAGAGCCTTTTATAAAACAAGGAATAAGCCTATGTCCGGAAACTATGGGAAAACAAAATCAATTAGGTATTTTGGATGAAGTGCTCTATATATGTTCACTTCATGAATCGCTTTTACCCACAATAGACTTTGGACATATTAATGCATTAGGAAATGGAAGCATAAAATCTAAGCAAGATTATACCTATATACTAGACCAAATACAACACAGGCTTAAAGATGAAAGGGCATATAAATTTCATGTACATTTTAGCCGTATTGAATATACTAAGGCGGGAGAGAAAAAGCATTGTACTCTATCAGATATACAGTATGGGCCGGAATTTGAACCATTAGCAGAACTTTTAGCAGAGCGTGAACTACATCCAGTCATTGTATGCGAGTCACGAAACAATATGGCAGAAGATGCATTAAAGTTAAAAAAAATATTTGAAGAAAAAATTCATCTAGTCAACTGAGTTTTTTTGTGATAATATATATTGGAAATTGGATAGAGGGGTATGAATATGAAGATCCTCATTATAAACGGACCTAATTTGAATTTATTAGGAAGTAGAGAACCTAGCATTTATGGTACTATGGAACTGCATGATTTAGTAAACTCTATTAAAAAATATGGAGATAGACTAGGTATACAGGTACAGCATATACAATCCAATAGTGAAGGATGTTTGATAGATGCCATTCATAATTCAGTAGGATTATATGATGGAATAGTATTAAATGCAGGCGCTTATAGTCATTATAGTTATGCTTTGAGGGATGCTATAGCAGGGATAAATGTTCCTGTGATAGAAGTTCATATAACTAATATCTATAATAGGGAAGATTTCCGTAATGTTTCTGTAATCTCTCCTGTATGCATAGGACAAATTAGTGGTTTAGGGATTGATGGATATAAGCTTGCCTTGCAGTATTTTTTCGATCATAAAGATAATGAGCACTGTTAAGGAATATTAAGCGGGGCGATAGGCATAAAAAAGGTAGATAGGCTTATTAAACAAATTGAATTAAGTGAAGTTGATGGAGCTATCATTATGATGCAAGAGAATATAAAGTATTATTCTAGATTTACAGGCGAAGAGGGTATAATCATGGTTCATTCATTTGTTCAATATTTGATCGTAAAAGATGAATATGTGGAGCAGGCAAAACATCAATCTCCAAATTATAAGATCGTAAATGCTAATAATAAAGATGCATTGGGTTTTTTAAATATTGTTTTTAAAGAATTAGGTATACATACTATATGGTTTGAAGAAGATTATATTAAACCATGGGAATATGAATCTTTAAAGAATAATCTTGAACAAGTGAAACTTATTCCAAAAGATGGCAATACCTTGATTTAAGATGAGAAATTACACTATTAAAAATTGATTCAATGCTAGGTTATGTATATGAAGAGTTTTGTGTCTGTTTAAGAAATAAAATTCAAACAAACATTAGAAAGAGAGGTATAATATGGTTTCAGCAGGTGATTTTAGAAAAGGTTTAACAGTAGAGATTGAAGGACAGGTATATACTGTTGTTGATTTCCAACATGTAAAGCCAGGGAAAGGAGCGGCTTTCGTAAGGGCAAAAATAAAGAATGTAATGACAGGTTCTGTTTTGGAACGCACATTTAATCCTACTGAAAAATTTCCCCAAGCGCATATAGAAAACAAACAAATGCAATACCTATACAATGATGGGAATTTGTATTATTTTATGGATTTAGAAACATTTGAGCAAATTCCCCTTAATAAGGATCAGGTAGAAGATGCTATGCTATATGTAAAGGAAAACATGAATGTAACTATAAAATTTTATAAAGGGCAGGCATTTTCTGTGGAAGCGCCAAATTTTGTCGAATTAGAAATAACTGAAACAGAACCTGGAGTAAAGGGTGATACTGCTTCAGGGGGTTCAAAACCAGCAACACTCGAGACTGGGGCAACAATAAATGTTCCTTTGTTTGTTAACACTGGAGACATTATTAGAGTAGATACACGGACAGGAGAGTATATGGAGAGGGTATAATGGGAATATTTATTATATGTTGAACAAACAAAAAGGAGGTTTTATAATGAATAATTTGGTTGAACGCGTATCATATCTTAAAGGTCTGGTGGACGGTCTAGGCATTAATGAAGATACTAAGGAAGGAAAAGTTTTATTAAACATAATTGATGTTTTAGATGATATAGTTAATGCAGTATCAGAGATTGATGCATCTCAATCAGATCTGGATGAATATATTCAAGCTGTTGATGATGATTTAGGTGATGTAGAAGAATTTTTATATGGTGATTATGATGATGATAGCGAGTACATAGAGGTTGAATGTCCTCATTGTCATCAAAATGTATATTTTGATGATGAAATATTTGATAGTGAAGATGATTTAATTTGTCCTAATTGTCACAATCTTATCTATAGCGATGATGAATTTGAAGATAATGATATTAATGAATAAATGAATAATCGTCATAAAAAACTAGTCCTAAAATAGGGACTAGTTTTTTTGTGCTCAAATAACATGATGTTAAATATTTTCTAATAAAATTTGTGGAAAAATGCAAAACGAAATTTTTAAGTTTTACACCAAACAAGTGATATTCTACAATGCTAGTACATAAATATTATACAAAAAGGGGGACGAGTCTGTATGGAAACAAGACAACACTTTAAAAACAGTTGGGAACAAATCATATTTGCAGCCTTACCTAATAATATACGGAATATCATAAAGGCTATACCCCAACGACTGCTATCTGGTCTTGAAGAAATTAGAATCAGAGAAGGTAGACCATTTACTATATATAGTTATGGAGATGTGTATTTTATCTCTCCAAATGGTCAACCTTCTTTTAATCCTGCAGAAGCATATTATATTACTAACTATGACAGTCAAAAAATTTTACAGCTTATATCTAATTATTCAATATACGCATTAGAAGATGAAATCAAAAATGGATATATAACTTTAAAAGGTGGTTATAGAATAGGCTTAACTGGTAAGGCCGTATTAGAAGAAGGGAGGATCAAAACTCTTAAATACATAAACTCTTATAATATACGTATATCGAGAGAAGTTATTGGAGCAGCTGACAAAGTTTTACCTTATATAATAGATAAGAATATGGTGCTTCATACACTTATATTGTCACCTCCCCAAATGGGGAAAACTACTTTACTCAGAGATATAGCTAGACAGCTTAGTAATGGCTTTTCTAATTTTAATGGTATAAAAGTAGGAATTGTAGATGAACGATCAGAAATAGCAGCTTGTTTTCAAGGGATACCACAAAATAACGTGGGTATACAAACTGATATTCTAGATGCGTGTCCTAAGGCTGAAGGGATTGTAATGCTTATGAGATCTATGTCACCTAATGTGATTATAACAGATGAAATAGGCAAGTTCGAAGATATACAAGCTATAGAAGAAGCTTTAAATACAGGTATTTCTATTATAACTACCGCTCATGGCAAAAATATACAAGATGCTTTAAATAGGCCAGTATTGGCAAATGTAATAAATAAAAGGCTGTTTGACAGAATTTTAATACTAGGAAATTCTAAAGGAGTAGGAACAGTAGAAGCAGTGTATGAAACAAAAAATTTTACAAATATATTAAAAAGCCCTATTAAATAGTTTATACCAACGAGGGGGAAATAATATGATAAAGATGATAAACAGCATCATAATTGTCTTTTGTTCTACTATTTTAGGTATATATACGGCAAATAAATATGTATCACGTGTTAGGGAACTAAGGGCATTACAAATGGCATTTACACAGTTAGAAACTGAGATGATGTATTATTGTACTTTTTTCCCAGAAGCATTAAAAAACATAAGCATAAATCTTCCAGAACAACTAAAAAGTTTTTTCGATATAATTGTAAAAAATTTAATTGCGGAACCTGGATGTATGATTCAAAACGCATGGGAAAATGCTCTTGATAATTCAAAACAAAAACTTCACTTATCTGAGGATGATTACGATATATTATATGCATTTGGTAATCATATAGCGACTTCAGATAAAGAGAGTCAGCATAGATACTTTGAATTAATACAGATTCAGTTAAAACAACAAGAAAAGAAAGCCCAACAGGAATGTGATAAATATAGTAAAATGTATAGAAATTTGGGTATATTGGTTGGTTTGGCAATAGTAATAGTTTTATTATAGATGTCAGATTTTAGATTAAAAAATTATAGATAATAATTAGCATTGCCCATAATATTTATTATCTATAAAATGTAGGAGGAAAATACATGAATGTAGATATTATCTTCAAAATAGCAGCTATAGGCATATTGATATCTGTATTAAATCAAGTACTTATTAAAGCTGGTCGGGAAGAAATGGCAATGATGACTACTTTAGCTGGGCTTGTATTGGTGCTTCTAATGGTTATTAATATGATCAGCGATTTATTTAACAATGTTAAGAGTATATTTCAACTATATTAATAGGGGAATGATTGCATGGATATAATGCAAATTGTCGCTATGGGATTGGTTGCGACAGTTTTAGCTGTAACAGTTAAGCAAGATAAGCCCGAATTAGGAATTTTTATTACCATTGCAGCAGGCATCATAATATTTACTATTATTCTATCAAAACTAGTTTCCATAATAGATATTTTATATGATTTAAGTATAAAATCAAATTTAGATAATATGTACATATCCATAGTATTAAAAGTAGTAGCTGTCTCATACATCGCCGAGTTCGGTGCACAGATATGCAAAGATGCAGGGGAAGGAACTATTGCAAAGAAGATTGAACTTGGAGGAAAAATAGTAATATTGACTATGGCTATACCAATACTTACTGCCTTAATGGAGGTCATAGTGAAAATTCTTCCTTAAGGAGAAAACATATGAAAAACAAATATATTCTTAAATTTTTTATAATAGCAATACTAGTAAGTATAAGCTTTTATAGTGTGAGCTATGCAGCAGACCCAGAAGAACTTTCTTCTAAAGATATACGAACTGAATTAGAGAATAATACAGAGCAGCAATTAGAAAAAATAAATACAGTTAGCATTGACAAATTATTAGAGGATGTAACTATGGCTGGTAATCCTTTAGTAAAAAATCTAAGTATAAAACAGCTCGCTAGTAAAATAATAAGGGGAGATTTTAAATTAGATGGCAAATGGATATTTGGCGAATTAGTGGATATATTTTTCTATGAGGTAAGGTTAAACTTAAAATGGATATTACAAATAATAATAATCGCTATAATCTGTAGTATTTTACATAATCTGCAGAGTTCATTCCAAGATTCATCAATAGGAGAAATAGCATATTTTGCTTGTTATATTACAATCTCGGTACTTATTATAAAAAGTTTAATATCAGTATTAAATGTAAGTAATCTAGCTATTCATCAAATGGTATCGTTTATACAGATTTTTTCTCCTATACTTATAGCATTATTGTTAGCAATAGGTGGAGTTGCGTCTTCTAGCATATTCCAACCGACTATTGCTATGCTGGTAGGTATTACTAGTACATTTATAGAAAAAGCCATACTGCCAATGATTATATTTTTGGCAGTGTTGTCATTGGTAAATAATATAAGTAATACAGTGAAATTAGATCGCTTACTGAAGGTTTTTAAAAATATTTGTGTTTGGATATTGGGTATTACCTTTACTATTTTTATAGGTGTACTAGCTATACAAGGTATGCTTTCATCAACTTTTGATGGTATATCTATTAGAACAGCAAAGTACACAATAGAAACTTTTGTTCCGGTAGTAGGAGGCTTATTTTCCCAAACAGTAGATACTATAATAGGTTGTTCATTACTAGTAAAAAATGGGTTAGGTGTAGCTGGATTGATTATCCTTATAATAATATGTATATATCCCATAATGAAAATTTTTACAATAATTGTGGTTTATAAATTGGCCAGCGCGCTTTTGGAACCTGTTTCCGATGAACGAATAGCAAAATGTTTAAGTGACATAGGGGATACAATTTCTTTGATTTTATTGATTATTATAGGAATTGCTATTATGCTTTTTATCTTTATTGGGCTTATTATAGGAGCAGGTAATATAAATATGATGATGAGATAAGGGGTAAATAAAGTGCAATATATTTTTCGAAATTGGATAGTTAGCTTAACGGGGATAATACTACTGGGAGTAATAATAGATTTAATATTACCTTCTACGAGTTTTAAAAAATATATAAAGTTTTTTGTTGGTATTATAACTATGATAGTAATATTAAATCCAATACTTGAGCTGTGTGATCAATCAAGTTTTCTAAAGGATAGTATATTAAGAAATAATTTTATAATAAACTCTCAACAGCTTAATTACCAAAGCCAACTGATAAATGATCAACAACAACAGCAAATAAATGAATTGTATGTCCAAACTCTACAGGAACAAATAGAAGAGCATATTAAGGGTCTAGGAAAATATGATTATGTTAAGGCAAAAGTTTATTTGGATTCATCTAAAATAGAGAAAGTTGAATTGACATTAAGAAAACAAAAAGACAGTTTTGTTTATCCTGTTGATATAGATATAAACAATAGTAATAGTGATTATGAAATAGATGAAAATGATATAAAACAGATAGAAACCTTATTAGAAGGGGTATATGGAGTAACCAAGAAAAAAATTATAATAAACTAAAAGCATATATAAATAGAAAGGAGGATCTAGAGTGTGCAACAAAAGAACAGCAGTTTTAAAAAACTTTTAACTAAAATAAAGGGGATAAAAAATATTGAAATTGTCATTGCTATTTTAATAATGGCAGTTATTATTGCAATTTTTACATCTAGTATAAATACATCTTCATATAATATTAATGATAAGCATAAGGATCAAAATACTACAAAGCAAACTTCAATAGAAAATCAAAATACACAAAACCCTATTGTTGAACAGGAGGTAAGATTGCAAGAAAAGCTATCAGCTATAAAGGGTGCAGGAAAAGTGGAGGTGATGATTACATATAAATCTAGTAAAGAGGTGATAACAGCAACAAATACTATGGAATCAAACACCACTACACAGGAGGAAGACAGTAATGGTGGAAATAGGAAGGTTACCCAAAGTGATATTAATTCGCAAGCTGTAACTATGAATGATGGTAATGGAGCTAAGCCTCTAATTATAAAGGAATTAGAACCAGAGATAAAGGGTGTTATAGTTATTGCTGAAGGAGCAAATGATATAAATGTAAAGATGCAACTTTTAAGGGCCGTGCAAACTGTATTAGGAGTTAATGCGGACCAAGTTGATGTATTTGTTATGGAATCAAAATAGATAGGAGTGATTTTATGTTAGTTGTAAAAAAGAAAAACATGGTGCTGGGAATATTGGTTGTGTTACTTATAATTACTGGTTATCTAAATTATTCATATAATCAAAATAAATTTCCTGACTCTTCAGAAAAAATAGTACAAAATAATGCTAAAACAGATAAAGATAAGAATAATGGGCAAGATAATAAAAAAGATAGTGGTATAACAGTAAAGGATGATGAAGAAGCCGCCAATGTTTCTTCAAGCTTTTTTAAAACATATAGGCAAGATAGAGAGGATACACGCTCTGAGGAAATTAAATATATAAAAAGTATAATAGATAATCCAGAATCTGATGCAGAAATGAAAAAGGAAGCTCAAGCACAACTTTTAGATATTACTAACAATATGGAGAAAGAACTTACCATAGAATCTATAATAAAATCAAAAGGATTCCAAGATGCAATAGCAATTATACATAAAGGTTCGGTAAATGTAGTGGTCGATAAAGAAGAACTATCTTCCGAAGAAGTAGCTCAAATATTAGACGTAGTAAAAAGAGAATCCAAAAGTGAAACGGAAAATATAAAAATTATACCAAAATCTTGATTTAAGTAGTTTGTAAAATGTTTATTGATTTGCTATAATATAAATACTATAATAGATTTAAACAATGATTATGAACTATACAAGGGAGGAGTGAATGATTTGGCAGAAAATATTGAAAGCAAAGTAGATGAATATGGTAAGGTTACTTTTGCTGATGAAGTTGTAGCAATAATAGCAGGTTTAGCCACTACCGAAGTAAAAGGTGTATCTTCTATGAGTGGTGGTATAACCGGTGGTTTTACTGAAATGATTGGTATGAAAAATCTATCAAAGGGAGTTAAAGTACAGGTTGGAGAAAAAGAAGCGGCTATAGATTTATTCTTAATAGTAGAATATGGGGTAAGGATCCCCGAGGTTGCTTGGAATATTCAGGAGAATGTTAAAAAAACAGTTGAAACGATGACAGGTTTATCAGTTGTAGAAGTAAATGTGCATATACAGGGGATAAATTTTGAAAAAGTAGCAAAAAAAGCAGAAGTAGATGAAGAAGAGAAATAGAGGCAATGTCACCTATGACCCTCTGAATTTTACATATTCAGAGGGTTGTTCCATAAAAAGAAAGGAGAATACATATGAAAAAGGGAATGTTTGGGAGAATAGTATTGACTATATATCTTATTATTGTTATTGCCTTTTCTGTTATATTACTTTTAGGCGGTATAGGAGCTTTGTCTTTTGAACAAATTGGTGAATATATTGCGGATATAGATTATATTTCATCGGTAACAATTCCAATAATTATTATTTCACTAATTTTGCTAATTCTAAGCTTTAGCATGTTGTTTTCAGGAAAGGAAGGTAAAAGGCAAAGCAGTGCACTAGTCAAAAATACAGACTTGGGTATAATACATGTGTCTTTTTCAACATTAAACACCATGGCACAAAAGGCGGTAAGAAAATTTAATGAAGTAAAAGATGTAAAAAGTATTATAATATCGGAAATAGATGGTGTAAAAGTTAATATCAAAATAATAGTAATGCCCGATGTCAAAATACCAGAACTTACTCAATCTATACAAAAGGAAGTAAAAGAATACATAGAAACTACAGCAGGTATATCAGTCAAAGAAGTGCAAATATTTGTTGAAAATCTGTCTACGTTTCAGAAGGGTAAGGTTGAATAAGGAGGTTTTATATTAATGAGCCGCGACGATATTTTATATTTTTTAAAAGAAAACAAAGGGAAAGTGTTTGGTATTTTAATAGGATTGATATTTGGAATATTGATACTTTCCATAGGGTTTTGGCGGTCTTTTTTCCTGATATTATGTGTTCTGATAGGTTATTGGATTGGGTATTCACGTGATAATGGAGAAAAATTTCTTGACTTTTTAGATAGAATATTGCCAAAACGGCATTAACATTATGCAAGTTTATACGTAGGAGGCCTATAATGTCTAGGAGAGATGCTAGAGAAGTAGCTATGAAAATTATTTATCAATATGAATTTGGACAAGCTTGCGATGATGATTTAATAAAAGAAATGTCAAACCAAGTTAAATTGTCAAACGCTGATATGGAGTATTTATATGATGTAGTAAATGGTGTAAAAAACAATATAGTGGAATTAGACAGTAATGTTGATAAATTTTTAAAGGGATGGAGTTTAGACAGACTTGCTAAAATAGATTTAGCTATCCTGCGATTATCAATATTTGAGATATTATACAGAACTGATGTTCCGAATAGCGTTTCAATAAATGAAGCTGTAGAATTAGCTAAAAAATATGGAACAGAAAAATCATTTTCCTTTATAAATGGTATATTAGCGAGTGTGGTTCAACATGTGCAATGATAAATATGTATTAGGAATAGATACCAGCTGCTATACTACATCGATATCAGTTGTGGATTTGAAACAAAATATTGTATTCAACGAAAGGATTTTATTAGATGTAGGATTGGGCAAAGTAGGATTGCAGCAATCAGAAGGTGTGTTTAAACATATTAATAACATTCCTGTTATTATCAATAAATTAATGAGCATTATAGATAGAAATAGTATAGTAGCAGTTTGTAGTAGTATACAACCTCGCCCATATGAAAGTTCATATATGCCAGTTTTTAAAGTATCGTATGCTATGGGAAAAGTTATATCTGATATATTAAATATACCTTTTTATACTGCCAGCCATCAGGAAGGGCATATTATGGCTGGTCATTTTTCTGCAAAGGGTCCTAATGTAAATACCTTTTTAGCTGTTCATCTGTCTGGAGGTACATCAGAATTACTATACGTAAACGATTGTAAGATAGGGTATGATATAAAAATTATAGGTAATACCCAAGATCTGAATGCAGGACAGTTTGTAGATAGATTAGGTGTGGAAATGGGACTGCCATTCCCTGCTGGACCCTATTTAGAGAAGTTAGCAGATAAAGGAGAAGAGGGCGGAAACATTATTCCATCATTTGTAAGAAATCTGACTATTGGATTTTCAGGTGCCGAAACTCATGCAAAAAAGCTGTTAAAGCAAGGGAAACGAAAACAAGATATTGCTCTGTCAATTTATAATTGTCTTGTAAAGACATTGGAAAAATGGATATATAATGGTGTACTATATACTGGTATAAATAATGTATTGGTAGTAGGTGGAGTATCTTCAAGCAATATTATTCGTAAAAAGCTTTCAGATAAGTTAGAAAAGCGGAATCCTGATATAAAACTTTTTTTTGCAGATCCTGAATTATCTACGGACAATGCTGAAGGTATTGCACTGTTAGGGGTAAAAAAATATATACATGATAAAAACATTTTATAGAGGGGGGTTTCTTTTGGAAACAAAAATAATAGATGGTAGAGTATTATCTGATCAGCTACGCAAATCCATAAAGCAAAAAGTTTGTGAATTAAGGCAAAATAATATTATGCCTGGATTAACGGTTATATTAGTAGGTGATGACCCAGCGTCACAGATATATGTTAGAAATAAGAAGCGGGCATGTGAGCAAGTAGGAATAAACTCCAATGTTATAAGATTAGATAATAATATAACTGAATATGAACTATTGGGAAAAATACATGATCTAAATGAAGATCCCTCTGTTCATGGTATATTAGTTCAACTCCCATTACCTAGTCATATTTCATCTGAAAGAATAATAAACACAATAGATCCAAGTAAAGACGTCGATGGATTTCATCCAGTTAATGCAGGAAAACTGTTAGCTGGACAGCCCTACTTAGCACCTTGTACTCCACGTGGGATTATCAAGTTGATTGAATCTACTGGCGAGGATATATCTGGAAAACACGCTGTAGTTATAGGAAGGAGTAATATAGTTGGTAAGCCAGTTAGTATTATGTTATTGCAAAAAAATGCTACTGTCACAATATGTCATTCTAAAACTATAGAATTAGACAAAATTGCAAGACAAGGTGATATACTGGTAGTTGCTATGGGAAGGCCACAAAGTATTACAGATAAATACATAAAAACAGGTGCTATTGTTATTGATGTAGGTACATCAAGGGTAAACGGAAAATTGTTAGGTGATGTAGTATTTCAAGCTGCAAAAGGTAAAGCAGGATGGATTACTCCTGTACCAGGCGGGGTAGGACCTATGACCATAACCATGCTTCTTGAAAACACTATCTTGGCTGCACAGAGTAGTTCAGTTTTATGATAGATAGAATAGTTTTTTCCGTTTATCAAATTAATAAGTATGTAAAGGAAACATTAGATTATGACCCCATATTGCAAAATGTATGGATAAGAGGGGAAATTTCCAATTTTAAATGGCATTCCTCAGGACATATGTACTTTACACTAAAGGACAAATCTGCTAAAGTTCGATGTGTTATGTTTAAGCAAAAAAACCATACATTAGATTTTATACCTCGTGATGGTATGGCAGTGATCTTATTGGGGGGAATATCGCTTTATTCTCAGGAAGGACAGTATCAAGTATATGTAGATTATATGGAACAAGACGGGCTAGGTAAATTGTATGCTGAATTTTTAAAACTTAAAGATCGTTTACAAAAAGAAGGACTATTTGATACCAAGTTAAAAAAACAAATTCCATTTTTCCCGACAAAAGTGGCTGTAGTCACATCTCATACTGGGGCAGCAGTACAAGATATTATAGATGTAATGCATAGAAGATGTCCAATGACAGATATTTTTGTAGTGCCTGTATTAGTGCAAGGAAAAAATGCTTCTAAACAAATAGCAGCTGCATTAGATTATATAAATACTAGAAGTGATATAGATGTCATAATCTTAGCAAGAGGAGGAGGTTCTATAGAAGAATTGTGGGCATTTAACGAGGAACAGACGGCATATGCAATATATCACTCCCACATACCTGTCATATCGGGTATAGGCCACGAAACCGATTTTACTATTGCAGATTTTGTATCTGATTTAAGGGCTCCCACTCCGTCTGCTGCTGCTGAAATAGCAGTACCAGATTTGAATAATATCATGGATCAAATGGAGAACTTAACATTTAGAGCTATTAAAGCCATTAGTAGAGATATAGATGATAAAAGACAATATATAGATACTTTTTTGAATAATTATATTATAAAATATCCACAAAGATTTGTTGATCAAAGATATATGCAAGTAGATTTTTTATATTCTCAATTATATAGTTTTATAAATACGATTTTATCTAATAAAAAACACAAACTTTCCAGTATAGCAGGAGCATTAGAAGCCTTGAGCCCTCTATCCATACTTGCAAGAGGTTATGCACAAATTAATAAGATAGGGTATAATAATAATCCTATATGCAGTATAAAGCAGTTACATTCTGGTGACAATGTGCAATTATGTCTGCACGATGGTAAGGCCATATGTTATATAGATAAAATAATGGGAGGATAATATTATGGATAATTCTACATTTGAGAGTGCATTATCTAGATTAGAATATATAGTAAAAAAATTAGAATCTGAAAATTTGACATTGGATGAATCTTTAAAGCTTTTTGAAGAAGGTGTAAAATTATCTGCTTACTGTAATGAAAAACTAGATAAGGCTCAAGGGAAGGTTACTATTCTGACCAAAAATATTTCTGGGGAATTAAGCGAGGAACCATTTAATACAAAATATAAGGAGAATATAGAAGATGACATTTAAAGAACAGTATAGTAAAAAGTTAAATATGGTAAATAATAAGATCAATTTATTTATAGAAGCTGATGCTCATTATTCCGATATTCTCATAGATGCTATGAAATACAGCCTAAATGCTGGCGGAAAAAGGTTAAGACCTATTTTATTGTTGTCAGCCCATGAACTTTTGGATGGAAATTTAGATGAATCTTTACCTATAGCATGTGCTTTGGAAATGATTCATACCTATTCCCTAATTCATGATGATCTTCCTGCCATGGATAATGATGATTTTAGACGTGGCAAACCTACCAATCATAGGATTTATGGAGAAGCAGTTGCCATATTAGCAGGCGATGCACTTTTAAATAGATCATATGAAATTATGATTCAAAATAGTATAGCATATCAAATGAAATTGCCATACCATACGGCCGCAATACAGATTATTGCAAAGGCTGCAGGAATGCATGGGATGATAGGAGGACAGGTAGCGGATATTGAGTACCAAGCTAATGATTTGGATGATGATGCTATAAGATACATACATACACATAAAACAGGAGCTCTTATAACTGCTTCTCTTATGGCTGGTGCGATTCTAGAAAATCCAAACCAAACAACATTGAACTCTATAAAAACTTATGGTGAAAAACTTGGTTTGGCATTTCAAATAACAGATGATATTCTAGATGTAGTTGGTGACTTGCGATTAATTGGTAAACAGCCTGGCAGTGATTTAGTGCAACAAAAGTTGACATACCCCAAAATATATGGTCTGGAGAATTCACAAAAGATGGCTAAAAATTTGGTAGATGAAGCAATTAGCTATTTAGATATATTTGGGTCAAAGGCAGATTTTCTAAAAGATATAGCCAATCATATGTTAGAGAGGCAATGCTGAGGAGAGATTGAAGTGAATTCATGGAAGCAATTATTTTCTAATAATATATTATGGATAAGCATATTAGCATGGTTTATAGCTCAGTCATTAAAGGTAATAATAACGCTTATAACTGTAAGAAAACTCGATATAAAACGGTTTGTAGGTTCAGGTGGTATGCCAAGTTCCCATTCTGCATTTGTAGTTTCATTAGCAGTATCCATAGGTGAAACTCAAGGATATAATTCACCAATGTTTGCACTAGCTGCAACTTTTGCCATGATCGTAATGTATGATGCAGCTGGTGTTAGGAGAGCAGCAGGAAAACAGGCAGCGGTGCTAAATGATATTTTAGCACAATTACAATCTAAAAGAGGGGTTTCAGATAAAAAATTAAAAGAGCTTATAGGTCATACCCCCATAGAAGTAATTATAGGCGCATTATTGGGAATACTTATTGCTAAACTAGCATTTTAAACCACTTGCATAAAATAATAAATATGTTATAATATTTTTTCTGGTGGCACAGTATTCTAGTCAACCCAGCCAATTTTGAAGACGGGGCTAAAAATCCGTTAAGGGCACATCGATGAAGTTCCTGGTGCTGGCTTTCGACGCCCAGTCGAGGGTTGGTGCTGGGAGTTAAGAAAGAAGGGCGATCTGCAATGGCATGCAGGCGATGACCCAGCTTTCGTGGAGACCCAAGTTGGTGGTTACTATGCTACTACTTGGGATTAAACCTGTATTGCGGCTTAATGTGCTGTGTACAGTGTAGCCTGCCTTGAAGTGATATGGGTGGATTAATAGATCATGTAAACATTTAATCGGCCAATTGAATGTTTACTATTGCTATATGAAACCTATGTTGCAATAGAGGCTAGAAATTGGTATGGCTGTTAGGGAAAGCCTCTAGACTGTTATTATTAAGATGAGTTGGGGATTACAGTGTGGTTTAAAAGGCGATCCAGTTTTATCACTGGTGACATGATAAGATGAAATTTAAAGGGAAACCGCTCTTTTGGCGACAGGGAGTATTGCATCGGGAAATCCTACTGGACCTCAAACTGCAAAGTTTACCCAACTCATTGCCATCATTTAATTATTATTGGAGTGGAAATATTTTGAGTAAATTTAATAATAAGACTTTTAATAAAAGCAAGCATAAGTGGATATTGCAAATATCTATTACTACAATATTATTATCTTACATATTTAGTATGTTTTCTGAAAATATAGTAGCTAAATTCAATCTTTTATGGGCCTTATTGTCTATACTTTTTATTATAGCTATAGGCGTAATTTTTGATCTAATAGGGGTAGCTGTTACATTTGCTTCTGAGGTACCATTTATTTCTATGGCATCAAAAAAAATCAAAGGTGCTTCCCAATCTTTGTGGTTAATAAGAAATGCTGACCACGTATCTAGTATTTGTAATGATGTCGTGGGCGATGTATGTGGTATAGTAAGTGGTTCAGCCGGAGGAATCCTCGTATTAAGGTTGATAGATCTATATACTGGTTTGGATCAAGTGTTTTTGAGCATACTAGTTAGTAGTTGTATTGCTGCGTTGACAGTTGCAAGTAAAGCTGTGGCTAAAAGTTTTGCTATGAAAAATAACCAAAAAATAGTATATTATGTTGGATACTTTATATCATTTTTTATAAAAAAAGAAAAAAATAAATCCGATACTAGAAATCATAAAGAGAGAGTGAGGATGTTTTGAGTACATATCCTTTATTAAATTCTATAAATTCTCCCCTTGATATAAAGGAACTTAATATAGAACAGCTAAATGTTCTATCAGAGGAAATTAGACAATTTATTATTAAAAATGTATCTATAACTGGTGGACATCTGGCTTCAAATCTTGGTGTCATTGAGATTACATTGGCTTTACATTATGTTTTTGATAGTCCTTTTGATAAAATAATATGGGATGTGGGACATCAGGCATATGTACATAAAATATTAACACAAAGAAAGGATATGTTTGACTCTCTACGACAATATGGCGGTATAAGTGGATTCCCCAAAAGATCTGAAAGTGTTCATGATATATTTGAAACGGGGCATAGTAGTACTTCTATTTCTGCTGCGTTAGGCATATCTAGAGCAAGGGATATAAAAGGTGAAAAGGGAAAAGTGATAGCCGTGATAGGTGATGGAGCATTAACGGGAGGCATGGCTTTTGAAGCCTTGAACGATGCGGGACATTCTAAAACAGATATAATTATTGTATTAAATGACAATGAAATGTCCATTTCAAGAAATGTAGGTGCAGTTTCTGCCCACCTTTCTAAAATTCGTTCAAGTCCTAAATATAGTAGAATGAAAAAAGATGTAAAATCCTTTTTGAATTGGATCCCCTTTATAGGAAAACCAATGGCTAGGGGAATAGAGCGATTAAAAAATAGTTTTAAATATCTCTTAGTACCTGGAGTCATTTTTGAGGAATTGGGATTTACTTATATGGGTCCAATAGATGGACATGATATAGAAACATTAATAAGGGTTATTAAAAGAGCCTCGAATATGCATGGACCAGTGCTTATTCATACGGTTACTAAAAAAGGTAAGGGATATTATTTTGCTGAGAAAAACCCTGAAAAATATCATAGCATAGCACCGTTTAATCCATGCACAGGGGAAGTTATTAAAAAAAATACTAAGTTGACATATTCAGAAGTATTTGGAACCAAGTTATTAGATATAGCGAGCAAAAATGATAAAATAGTTGCTGTAACTGCAGCTATGCCAGAAGGTACTGGACTTAAGGAATTTAAAAGTAAATTTCCTAGTAGATTTTTTGATGTGGGTATAGCTGAGCAGCATGCAGTAACCATGGCAGCAGGACTGGCTGTAGGTGGGTTAAAACCATATGTAGCAATTTATTCTACTTTTCTACAACGGGCATATGATCAAATTTTACATGATGTTTGTATGCAAAACTTACCGGTAGTTTTTGCAATAGATAGGGCTGGATTAGTAGGGAAAGATGGAGAGACTCACCAAGGAATGTTCGATATAAGTTATTTGAGACATATTCCTAATATAACTATAATGGCCCCAAAAAACTTTTTAGAGTTGGAAGAGATGCTTGATTTTTCATCTAGCTTTAATAGCCCTTTAGCTATTAGATATCCTCGAGGAAGCGATGGGATACTTGAAGAAAGTCAAGCACTACCTTTGAATAGTTTACAGTGGGAAATGCTAAAAGAAGGCAAGTCCTTCATAGTTTTAATAGCTGTAGGTAAAATGGTGGATATAGCATATCAATCTGCCCAAATTTTGCAAGAAGAATCTATTGATGTAGCTGTTGTAAATGCTAGAATAATAAAACCATTAGATGAAGGATTTTTAACTAATTTGGCTAAATACTATGATGTTTGGCTTACATTAGAGGATAATGTTGTTAAAGGTGGATTTGGAAGCAGCATAAATGAATTTATAGCCCAAAAAGGATACAATATAACTATGATTAATTATGGTCTACCTGATAAATTTATCACTCATGGCGATGTCAATACATTAATGGAAAATTTAGGACTAGACCCTAAGAGTATTGCGTGGCAGATCAAACGTATAATAGGAAAATATGAAGCAAATAGCTACTTTAAATAATCTTATATAATGGCAAAATAAAATTTATATATAAGTACTTCTAAATTTTTATCTAGCATAGGAGAAAAAAGGTGCATAAGCATTTGCTATGTGGTATACTAACATTTAGTGAAAATAGCAAGATGGTTCAAAGGAGAATGAAATGAAAAAAATAGGTATCATCCCTAATTTAGTCAAAGATGTGATTGGTGTGCAAACACGTATATTAATATCTAAAATATTGTCATATGGTATGGAAGTTTTTATGATGCCTCAGGTTTTTAATGTTGTAAAAATTGGTAATGCTCTGCCACCTGAGCAATTTTTCAAAATATGTGATGTAATTATGGTGTTAGGCGGGGATGGTACTTTTCTACGGGCTGCAAGAAAAGTTGCACCTCATAATTTACCTATACTAGGTATTAATATGGGTAGGTTAGGCTTTTTAACAGAGGTTGAATGGGCAGAATTAGACAATGCGCTTTTAAATCTTGCGCAAGATCGATATACGATTGAAGAACGGATGATGATTAGAGCATCTCTTGTTAGAAATGGCGACATATATGCCCAATTTGACGCACTTAATGACGTTGCTATAGCAAAGGGATCTTTTGCTAGAATAATACATCTAAATGCTTATATAAATGATAAATTCGTCAATTATTATCCAGCCGATGGTTTATTAGTTTCTACTCCAACGGGATCAACTGCATATTCTTTGTCCGCAGGTGGCCCCATTATAAATCCAAATATGGAATGTTTGTTGCTTACACCGATTTGTCCGCATACAATGGATAGAAGACCTATAGTAACGGATGCAAATGATGAAATAAAGATAGTAGTAACAGATAGTAAACAAGATATTTTACTTACGGTAGATGGACAGGACGGAGTTTTACTTATAGAGCATGATGTTATCATAATAAATAAAAGTCGATTAAAAGTCCATTTATTGCATATAAATAATCGCAGTTTTTTTGATATATTGAGAAATAAACTTATAGATAGAAAAGATGATGAAGAATGAAAGGAGGGTATCTCTGGGAATGAAGTTAGATAGGCATTCTGTTATTTTACAGCTTATAGAAGAAATGGATATAGAAACCCAAGAAGAACTAGCTCAGGAATTAAAAAAACGGGGATTTGATGTAACACAGGCTACAGTATCAAGAGATATAAAGGAATTACGACTAGTTAAGGTATTATCTTCGTCTGGTACATATAAATATGCGGCAATTGACCAGACAGATGCAGGCGTATCAGATAGGCTTATTCGCATTTTTTCAGAATCAGTAGTTTCAATGGATTATGCAAATAATTTAATCGTTATAAAAACTTTTTCTGGTGGTGCAATGGCAGCAGCTGCTGCTATAGATGCATTGAATTGGAATGAGATTATAGGATGTATTGCTGGTGATGACGCTATACTAATAATAGTTAAAAACAATGAGTTAGTTAAAGGAGTTATTCAGAGATTTAATAAACTTTTAAAATAATGTCAGGGGGATGAATATGCTCAGCCATTTATCTATAGAAAATCTGGCGCTGATAGATGAGCTGACTGTAGAATGGCGCTCAGGACTTAATATTATTACTGGTGAAACAGGTGCTGGAAAATCTATAATAATTGATGCCATTAGCTTGGTACTAGGTGGAAGGGCTGACAGAGAGCTTATACGCTCAGGTGCTGATTTCACAAGGGTTGAAGCTGTGTTCTATG
Organism: Xylanivirga thermophila; assembly: GCF_004138105.1. NCBI lineage: Bacteria > Bacillati > Bacillota > Clostridia > Caldicoprobacterales > Xylanivirgaceae > Xylanivirga > Xylanivirga thermophila. The sequence continues at coordinate 178,458 of NZ_RXHQ01000003.1, forward strand.
TGGAATATCATGATAAAATTTCAATTATTTTGGATCAATGGGGAATAGGGATTGAACAGGATGGTATGTTAATACTTATGAGAAAATTGCATACTAATGGTAGAAACGTGTGTAGAATAAATGGACATGCAGTTACCGTTTCTACTTTAAAAGAAGTAGGTAAATGTTTGATTGATATACACGGACAGCATGAGCATCAATCTCTTTTGTCGCCAGAGTACCAACTAGATGTCTTAGATGCATTAGGTGGTAAAGATATTCTAATGTTAAAAAAACAATTATCTTCTTGTTACAATCAATGGAAAGCCATAAAAAATGATATAGATAAGATACTAGGAGATGAAAGGGATCTAGAAAGAAAAAAAGATTTATTGATCTATCAAATCAATGAAATTGAAAGTGCACGTCTAGTTGAATCAGAAGAAGAAGAATTGGAGCATGAGAAACTTATTCTTCAAAATGCAGAAAAGATAGTTAATGGAGTGGAAAAAATTTATAGTTTGCTTTATTCTGGAGATTCTCATTACGCAGCTGTATATGATCAATTAGGGGCTATTAGTAATTTATTATTTGACATTGCTCAACTAGATGATAAATTAAAAAATATATCTCAACAGATAGATGACCTATATTATAATATAGAAGATATTGTAGAAAAGGTAAGAACATATAAAGATAGTTTTTCATATGACCCTCAAAGATTAGAACAAGTTGAAAACAGATTAGATTTGATAAGACAATTGAAGAGAAAATATGGGTCATCGATAAAAGAAATTTTAGTATATAAAGCTAAAATACAGAAAGAGTTATCCTATGTAGAAAATAGCAAAGAAACGTTGGAAGAATTAAAAAGACAAGAAAAAGATTTATATATTAAATTAGTTAACTATTGTAGTGAGTTGTCTCATAAAAGAATGCAATTAGCTGAAAAATTTAAACAGGATATGCACAGACAATTAATTGATCTTGGAATGGATAAAGCCAGGTTTGATATTTTAATATCTCACCCAGAAGATATAAATGATTCTCATATATATATATCAGAAAACGGTTATGATAAAGTAGAATTTTTAATATCACCAAATATAGGTGAACCACTAAAGCCTTTAAATAAAATTGCATCAGGTGGAGAGTTATCAAGAATGATGTTAGCTTTTAAAACCATTAGTGCAAATGTAGATGATATACCCACACTTATTTTTGATGAAATAGATGTTGGCATAAGTGGACAGATAGCTCAGGTTGTAGCACAAAAAATGGCGTCTATTTCTAGATATCACCAGCTTATTTGTATTACACATCTTCCTCAGATTGCTGCTATGGCGGATAATCATTTTTGCGTTAGCAAAAATTTGGAAAAAGGACGCACTATCACTACAGTGAATTTCTTACAACCTGAAGAACAGAAAAAGGAATTAGCAAAGATGATTGATGGCACGGATATAACAGAAATTAGCCTTAGACATGCATCAGAGATGATTAATCAAGCTAAAAATTTTAAAGATAAATAACTGTAGATGATTTTATTTTTTTAAAGGGTGTATACCCTTTCTTTTTTTGTCTTTTTTTACGTTATGTTAGATTGAATAATTACTTTTATTAGCGGTTAACTTAATCTTGTTACTAATATGTCAATTGCCATAAGATAGAGGTGTAAATATTATGAAAAAGATGAAGTTGAAACAGCTTATAGGAGTATTTTTAGCAATAACAGTTTTATTCCTAAATTATTTGCCTTGTGTTCAAAGTATAAGAAATACACCTTCAGAGCTATATATATTAGAGGGCGACACGAAAGTTCTTAGTTTTGGGTTGCCTTTTAAAATTAAAATTGAAAGTGATAATGTAGATGTTTTAAAATTTAATGGTAAATCATTAAAAGATTATCCGATATATAGCATGTCTGAACCTATATCAATAGAGACTGTACAAAATGGGAAAGTATCTCTTAATTTTAAACTTTTTGGTCTTATACCAATCAAAGAATTAAAGGTAAATGTACAGCCTCAAAAGGAGGTTATACCAGGCGGTCAAGCAGTTGGTGTATCTATTCATACCCAAGGTGCTATTATAGTAGGTACATCTGAAATAATTGACAAGTCGGGTACAACTTATTATCCTGCTATTGAAGCTGGATTGAAACCAGGCGATATTATAGAGAAGGTAAATGGAGTATATGTTAAAAATGCAGAGCATTTATCAATATTGGTAGATAAAAAACGCAAAAATGGTTTAGAATTAGATATAAGAAGGGGGAATATGATATTTCAAACCCATATAACACCAACATTAGATGGAAATGATAATAAATACAGACTTGGTATATGGGTAAGGGATAGCACAGCGGGGGTAGGTACGCTAACTTTTATAGATCCAGATAGCAAAAACTTTGGAGCATTAGGTCATGCAATAACCGATATAGATACAGGGCTATTATTACCTGTTAAAAACGGCAAAATCATGGAAGCACATATTGTGGATATAAAACAAGGATCAAAAGGAAAACCTGGAGAAATAAAGGGTGTGTTTTCAGATAAACAAAAATCCATGGGAAATGTATATAAAAATACTAATTACGGTATCTATGGCAAAATAAATTCCAATATCCAGCAGATAGATTATAAAAAAGGTATTCCCATTGCATATCAAGATAGTATTAATATAGGTAAAGCTACTATATTATGTACAATAGATGATGAAGGAATAAAGGAATTTGATATAAATATAGTAAAGATAAATAGGCAAAGTCATCCTAATTCTAAAGGTATGGTAGTAGAAATTACAGATCCTGAATTATTAAATAAAACAGGAGGCATTGTACAAGGAATGAGTGGAAGCCCAATAATTCAAAATGGAAGGATAGTAGGTGCTATTACGCATGTATTGGTTAATGATCCTACAAAAGGGTATGCAATATTTATAGAATGGATGTTAGATGAATCCAGTAAAATTATAGAATAAACATACTTTTTTGCTTTTACAAGAAGGAAATTCTAAATGTCTGTCGAATAAAGTTTAATAGAGGTTTGATAAACTTTTTATATATTTTATTAATATTTGACATATAAAGTCTCGCGTTACAGAAGGGGGTAAATCACTATGTCTGAAAAAATCAAGATATTATTAGCTGATGATAATAAAGAGTTTTGTGATATTGTTAGTCAATATCTAAAAATTCAAGATGATATGGAGATTGTAGGTATAGCCAATGATGGAGCAGAAACGTTAGAATTGATATCAATAACTAAACCTGATGTTGTTGTTCTAGATATAATAATGCCCCATCTTGATGGATTAGGCGTACTTGAAAAATTAAATATAATGGAGTTGGAAAAAAGGCCTAAAGTAGTAATATTATCTGCTGTAGGTCAGGATAAGATTACTCAAAAGGCCATAAGTCTAGGTTGTGATTATTATATGGTTAAACCTTTTGATTTAAAAGTTTTTGTACAACGAATACGCCAGCTCATGGATATTAATTCAGAAATAGTATCTAATAGTGCTGCCATGTTAGGATCTACGCCCATATTTACTAAATCAAATTCTATATGGAACGACGGAAAAGTTATATCATTAGAAGCAGATATAACTAATATATTGCATGAAATAGGTGTCCCTGCACATATAAAAGGATATCAATATTTACGTGAAGCTATAGCTCTGGTAGTTAATGATATAGAATTATTAAGTGGAATAACAAAAGAATTATATCCAAGTATAGCTCAAAAGTTTAATACTACTCCAAGTCGAGTAGAACGTGCTATTAGACATGCTATAGAAGTAGCATGGAGCAGAGGTCGGGTAGATACTATAAATAAATTTTTCGGTTATACTGTTCATGAACAAAAAGGTAAACCTACTAATGGCGAGTTTATTGCAATGGTAGCTGACAAGATAAGGATGCAATCAAAAACATATTAAGTATTGAAAAAGTAGCATGCATTTTAGCATGTTATTTTTTTTTGTATAAAATCAGCTAATGTGCAAAATATAGTAATATGAAAACGAATAGGAGAGATAGATGTGATAAAAGGCAGAGCCAAAAAAGACATAAAGACAAAAAATTTGGTTAATAGGTTAAAACCTGGGGATATTGCTGTTATAAAACATGAAGATATTGACGAAGTAGCAGCTGTAAATTTAGCGGAAAAAAGAGTGAAAGCAATAGTAAACGCCTGCCTTTCCATAAGTGGGAAATATCCTAATCAAGGTCCTAAAATACTAAGTCAAAACAATATTCCCATTATTGATAATATAGGCAATGAGCTATTTGATTTTATACAAGAGAACGATATATTGCAATGGGATGGTAATAAATTATATATAAATAATGAAATAGTGGGTCAGGCATTTATATTAACTGAAAAGGAAATATTAAAAAAGATGGAAGATGCAGCAGATAATATTGATATTGCTCTAAATAAGTTTATTAATAATACCTTACAATATGCGCATAAAGAGAAGGATGTAGTCTTAACTCCTTTAAAATTACCAAGACCTAAACAAAAAATACAAGGTAAACATGTATTAGTTGTAATAAGAGGTAGAAACTACAAAGAAGATTTAAAGGCTATTCGATCATATATTGAAGAAGTAAAGCCAATTATGATAGGAGTAGATGGAGGAGGGGATGCTCTATTGGATTATGGATTTAAACCCGACATACTTATAGGTGACATGGATAGTGTATCCGACAAGTGTATCCGTAATTGTAAACAGATAATTGTTCATGCCTATCCGGATGGGCGCTGTCCTGGAATGGATAGGATTTGTAAGCTAGGACTAACGGCTGACATATTATCATATCCTGGAACCAGTGAAGATATTGCATTAATTTTTGCCTACGAAAATAAGGCAGAGCTTATAGTTACAGTAGGCAGTCATACAAATATGATAGATTTTTTAGAAAAGGGTAGACCAGGAATGGCTAGTACCCTTTTGGTAAGAATGAAGGTAGGATATAAGATAGTAGACGCGAAAGGAGTAAATGAATTATATAAAAACCAAATAAAGCCTAGATATGTGGCTGCTCTTTTTGCCGCTGCTCTTTTCCCGATTGTTTTAATATCCAGACTATCTCCCCAGATAAGAGAAATATACAGATTACTGGCATTGAAGATAAGGTTATTTTTAGGATGTTAGGTGGTAATATATGATGAATTTTAAGTATTATATAATATTGATAATTGGAATATTTCTTGCCTTAGGTCTTGGTATTCTTGTAGGAATTTCTTTAGAGAATAAAAACATACTAGAAAATCAACAAAAACAATTAACCAAACAAATAGAAGAGGAATTTAATATAATACGTACACAAACGGAGCAATGGAAAAATAACTACATTCAGCTAGAACAACAAAAACAACAAATTGACTGGTTGTGCAACGTACTTTTTGATGAGATTATAAAGGATAAGTTAAGTGATATTAGGGTGACATTTATTTCACTAGGAGAAAATAATAGCATCTATCAGGATATAATAAGTATTCTTGAAAATGCAGGTGCAAAGATTAGTTCTAGTTATATAATAAATAGCTCTTTAAATGAAGAAATATCTCAAATTTATTCTCAATACAGTGATACCCAGGATATGCCGCTAACTTCTCTATACCAATATATGGGCCAAGATTTAATATTTAGCATAACAGAAGGCCAAAATGTTAACTCAGTATACGAATTAATACAGAATGGAGCAATAAAAAATACAGTAAATATCGAGGATGGGTGCAATGCAATAATATTATCTGGAGATTATATTAAGGATAAAAATTTTGAATTGTTGACACAAGGAATAGTAAAAGCAGCGCAAGATTTAGATATAGCCATAATCGGCATATCAAACAGTAGCTATGATATCGAAAAATCCACATATAGAAATCTAGGGATATCTACAATAGAAAACATTGATTCTTTATATGGTAGGTTATGCCTTGTATCATTGCTTTGTGGCAATAGCGGGAACTATGGGATAAGAGAACAAGCAAATGGAATATTACCAGATCCGCTATTTCCTGCAGATATACGATCAATATATAATCACGAAAAAGGTGATAGATGATGATAAGATGCAATAATAATAATGTAGGAGTTATTATTCCAGCATTTAATGAAGAACGAAGAATAGAAAGTACTATTTGTGCGTTAAAGAATGTACCGGAAATAAAAGATATTTTGGTGATAGATGATGGTTCTACTGACCAAACATCTAAAATTGCTGAATTAGCCGGTGCTAGAGTATATAGATTAGATAAAAATTATGGAAAAGGGTATGCTTTGGAAACCGGGATTCAGTTACAAGATAATCCCATAATAATATTTCTAGATGGAGATTTAGGGGAAAGTGCTCAAGAAGTTACTAAACTTCTTAATCCTATTTTAAAAGATGAAGCCGATGTCACTGTGGCTAAAATACCTTTTGTAAAAAATAAAGGAGGATTTGGATTTGTAAAAAGATTGAGTATATCGGGTATAAGAAAAATAACTGGCAAGCATTTTAGTAGTGTCTTATCAGGACAAAGGGCCTTTAAAAAGGATGTAATGAAAATAGAATATCTACAATATCCACGATTTGGTATAGAATTTGGAATGACAATAGATCTTTTATGTTCAGGAGTTAGAATACAGGAAGTAGATGTAAATATGAAACATAGAATTACAGGGAAAAATTTTGCAGGATTTATACATAGAGCCAAGCAATTTAAAGATATCTCGCATGTTTTTATCAAAAAAATGTTAATGGAAGGTAGATAAAATTGATACTGGTTACTATATCATTTTTGATTACTCTATATTTATTGCCTAGAATTACCAGAATTTTGGAAAGCAACAATATGGTAGTAGAAAATTATAGGGGAATAAAGGTAATAACTGGGGCAGGAATTGTTTTTTTATTTGCATGCTTATTATCCTCAATAATTTTACTTTTGCATGAACCATCTATTGATATATGCGTATTCATAATAGTAAGTACCCTAGTTAGTTTGCTAGGAATTATGGATGATTATCTAGGAGATAATAATGCTAAGGGAATAAAGGGTCATATAAATACTATTTTAAGAGGCGAAATGTCTACAGGTGCTATAAAAGCAATATTAGGAATTTTTACGGGCCTCATAGTTTCCATTATCTATTATGATAGAATTTTCGAAATAATTATTAATACATCTATTTTTGCTTTATGCATTAATTTTTTTAATTTATTAGATCTTAGGCCTGGAAGAACAATAAAAACATTTATCATGTTCATAGTTTTATTTTTATTTTTTAATAATAGTGATTTCATATGGATGTTTTATCCCATGTTGGGCGTTTTATCCGTGTACATATTTGGAGAAATGCGAGAAGTATACATGCTTGGAGATTCAGGAGCTAATCTCATTGGTGGTATCATGGGGCTGTTTATAATTAGATCTATGACAACAAACTGGAAAATTATTATATTATCTTTTTTAATAATAATTCATCTATTTGCAGAATTTAATTCTATATCTGCTTGTATCAAAAAAAATCCCATTCTCAGATTTATTGATAATATAGGAAGGATAAGATCATAATATGAATATAGAATATAGAAAAGGTATTGTCAAAAGTATCAATTCATTTAATGGACAGGTATATATTCTTACTTTAGATATTGAGCATCCTATAAAAAGAGCCATAGGATATAGAATGTTGACTGGCGATATACAAAAAGGAGATTCTGTAATAGCAAATACTACCGCAGGTACTTTAAAGTTAGGAACTGGAGGATATCATTTTATTATTTATAACTATAGTTGTTATGAACAGAATATTTCCAACATAGGACATGGTATGAAATTAAAATATACACCTTTGCAATTCAAATGTTTACTAGCTGAAGAACATGACAGTATATACCATAACGATTTTAATTTACCTATAGATTTTAATCATAAAATGATCTATATAGGAGAACTTCATAGCATGTTAGCACCCCTTTGTGCCTATCTTAAATTATTTTCAAATAATAAAGTAAAGATTGGATACATAATGACCGACCATGGTGCTATGCCTTTAATGTTTAGTAAAAGTGTTCAAGAATTAAAGAAAAAAGAATTGCTCGATGTTACCATTACCTGTGGCAATGCATTTGGAGGAGATTATGAGTGTGTTAACATATACACTGCACTTATAGCAGCAGCCAATATCGAAAAATGCGATATTATAATAATTACTATGGGACCCGGTATATTGGGCACTGATACTAAATATGGATTTAGCGGATTAGAACTCGGATTTTATGGGAATTTTATTATGAGTACAGGATGCAAAAAGTTTATATATGTTCCGCGAATAAGCTTTGCTGATAAACGAGCTAGACATATGGGAATAAGCCATCATACAATAACCATACTAAATGATATTATACAAAGCAATGCTAAAATTGTCTTACCTCTAATGAAAAAAAGCCAGCTGTCATATATCTATAGACAGCTGACAATAAACAAGCTTATGGAGAAACACAATTTTTCTATAGTTGATGGCAATGGAATATATAGAGCTTTGGCTAATTATGAGATATGTCCTACCACAATGGGAAGGGGAATAGATGCTGATCCAATTTTTTTCAAGGCAGTGGGTGCTGCAGGGTATTATGGATTATTCAGAATGCTGGGGTTTAAGCCAACGATTTAATATTTTGTCAAAATAATCCAAAATATTAGCTGATTCTATACTTCTATCTGCCAATATATCTACATTGCCTATTTGATGACCGTTTAATTCAACTTTTAAGTATCCAATTTTTTGTCCTTCCTTTATAGGGGCCTTTAAAGGAATATCTATCTCTGAGCTAAAATTGAAATCTTTTGGAGATCCTTTTTGTAATAAAACGGATAAATCATTTGAAGCGATACCTGATATAATAGTAAATTTTCCATCTGTAACTGGTATATCCTTAGCCTGTTTTATAACTTGTCCTTTCTTTATTATTGGCACCGATTCATAGTTAGCAAATCCGTAATCCATGAGTTTACTTGCTTCTCTAAATCTGGCTTTTGAGTCAGGAGCACCTAGTATGACAGATATAAGCCTTAAATTATCACGTTTTGCTGTAGCGGAAATGCAATGGAGCGCTTCTGTAGTATATCCAGTTTTAACACCATCACATCCATCATAAAATCTTATCAGCTTGTTTGTGTTATTCAACATTGTTTCACCATCTCGCATATAATCCAGCCAAATTGTGCTCCATTTAAAAAATAAAGGATATTTTAACAGTTCTCTAGACATTATTACTACATCCTGTGCAGAAGAATAGTGATTCTCTTCTGGCAATCCTGTGCAATTCATAAAATTGGAGTTATTCATTCCCAATGAATGAGCTTTCTCATTCATTTTTTTTACAAACAATTCCTGACTACCTGATATTTTTTCAGCTATTGCAACGCTAGCATCATTGGCCGAAGCCACTATAATGGCTTCTAATAAAGTAGACACCGGGAATTGTTCGCCGGGAGATAAAAAGGCAGTAGAGCCTTTCACGCTAGCTGCTGTTTTACTAACTTCGACAATATCGTCCAGTTTCAACTCTCCCGCCTCAATAGATTCTAATGCTAATAATATAGTCATGATTTTAGTTACACTTGCAATTGGCAGTTTTTCATTTGAGCTTTTCTCGAATAATATTGTGTTTGTCTCATAATCTACCAAAATAGCTGCTTTTGCCGTTATTTCAAATGGCAGGTCTGGCTGAGCAAATGCTTGTGTAGGTATTAATAATAATCCTGATACAATAAACAGACAAACTAGTCTGCGAAAACCTGTTTTCACGATATAATCCCTCCTTGTATAATTAGTATTGTATTAATCAGTGAATGAAAGCACTATCAAACCTGCAAATTTAATAGTTAATCACATCAAACAAAACCAATCTAATCTAAATATCAAATACATTTTTGGCTCCATA